>NZ_JBFRFR010000064.1:0-52301 GCF_052114925.1 Bradyrhizobium sp. 2TAF36
ATCCCGTCGGCATGGAGCAGGCCAAGGGCGAGCTGCCGAACATCACCTATTGCGAGGACGCCTATTCCTGCGCGCAAGGCGCCGATGCGCTCGTCATCGTCACCGAATGGGTGCAGTTCCGCGCGCTCGATCTCGGCCGGCTGAAGGCGRCCATGACSCAGCCCGTCGTSGTCGATCTCCGCAACRTCTACCSKCCCGAAGASATGSAAGCCGCCGGCTTCACCTACGAGAGCATCGGCCGTCCGCCGGTGCAGGGCTGACGGTCCACTGCCGCAACGATTTCGTCATGGCCGGGCTTGTCCCGGCCATCCACGTCTGTTTCTAGTCGAAGACGTGGATGCCCGGCACAAGGCCGGGCATGACGAATGGATAGGCCTTGCCCCGCAGCTTCGACACGCCCCTCCCGATCGACGCCGTGCTCGACGACCTCTCGCGCACGCTGGAGGTGCATAACGCCGCTGTGCTGGTGGCGCCGCCCGGCGCAGGCAAGACCACGCGGGTGCCGCTGGCGCTGCTGGATGCGCCCTGGGCCGCGGGCAAGAAGATCATCGTGCTGGAGCCGCGGCGTATCGCTGCCCGGGCGAGTGCCGAGCGCATGGCCAAGTCGCTTGGCGAGCGCGCCGGCGAAACCGTCGGCTACCGCGTCCGCTTCGGCTCGAAGATCTCGCGCGCGACGCGCATCGAGGTGGTGACCGAGGGGATCTTCACCCGCCAGATCCTCGACGATCCCGAGCTCTCCGGCATCGCGGCCGTCCTGTTCGACGAATTCCACGAGCGCTCGCTCGATGCCGACATGGGCCTCGCGCTGGCGCGCGACGCGCAAACCGGCCTGCGCGAGGATCTGCGCATCCTCGTGATGTCGGCAACGCTCGACGGCGCGCGCGTGGCAAAGCTGCTCGGGGAAGCGCCCGTTGTCGAGAGCGAGGGCCGCGCCTTTCCGGTCGAGACGCGCTATCTCGGCCGCAAGGCGGATGCGCCGGTCGAGCGGCAGATGGCGGATGCGATCGCGTCCGCGCTGCGCGCCGACAGCGGTTCGGTGCTGGCGTTCCTGCCCGGCGCCGCCGAAATCCGCCGCACCCAGAATTTCCTCAGCGAGCGCGTCCAGGATGCCAGCATCGAGATCGTGCCGTTGTTCGGCGCGCTCGACGCTGCCGTGCAGGACCGCGCGATCGCGCCCGCGCCGAAGGGCACGCGCAAGGTGGTGCTGGCGACCTCGATCGCGGAGACCTCGCTCACCATCGAGGGCGTGCGCATCGTGGTCGATTCCGGTCTCGCCCGCGTGCCGCGCTACGAGCCCGACATCGGGCTGACCCGGCTCGAGACCGTGCGCGCTGCGCGTGCGGCGGTGGACCAGCGCCGCGGCCGCGCCGGCCGCACCGAGCCCGGCGTCTGCTACCGGCTCTGGGATGAGCCGCAGACGGCCTCGCTTGCGCCCTACACCCAGCCGGAAATCCTCAGCGCCGACCTCTCCTCGCTGGTGCTCGACCTCGCGCAATGGGGCGTCGCCGATCCTTCGGCGTTGTCATTCCTCGATCCGCCGCCGCTGCCCGCCTGGAAAGAGGCGAAAAGCCTTCTCTCCGAGCTCAACGCGCTTGATGGCGACGGCCGCATCACCGCCGAAGGCAAAAGCCTGCGCGCGCTGGCGCTGCCGCCGCGGCTGGCGCGCATGATCGTGGATTCGCATCGCGTGGGCAGCGGCGAAGCCGCCGCCGAGATCGCGGCCATCATCACCGAGCGCGGGCTCGGCGGCGACAGCGTCGATCTCGAGTACCGGCGCGACCAGTTCCGCCGCGATCGCTCGCCGCGCGCCGCGAGCGCGCGCGATCTCGCGCGGCGCTGGGCTTCGCAGGTGGCGGCGTCGGAGAAGGCCGCAACCGGACAGGACGATCTCTCGACCGGCCTGATGCTCGCCTACGCCTTCCCGGACCGTGTCGCGCGCAACCGCGGCAATGGCACCTTCGTGCTCGCCAATGGTCGCGGCGCCGCGGTGGAGCAGACCTCGTCGCTCGCCCGCGCGCCCTACATCGCGATCGGCGAGATGACGGGCACGGCGGCGAGCGGCCGCGTTCTGCTGGCAGCGCCGATCGGCGAGGACGACATCGAGCGGCATTTCGCCGAGCATATCGAGACCGTCGACGAGATCTCCTTCGATCGTGGCGCGATGGCGCTGCGCGCGCGGCGCAAGCGCGCGCTGCATGCGATCACACTGTCGGAGGCAACACTCGCGGTGTCGCCTTCGGAGGACACCGCGCGCATCTTAGCAGATGGGCTGATTGCCGCAGGTCTCGACCGGTTGCCCTGGTCGAAGGCCGCAAAGCAGTGGCGCGACCGCGTGATGTTTCTGCGCAAGGCCGAGGGCGACAGCTGGCCCGATTTGTCCGACGACGGACTGATCGCGCGGCGCGACGACTGGCTGGTGCCGGCGCTCTACGACAAGATCGCACTCAAAGACATCTCGGCCGGCGATCTGTCCGACGCGCTGATGGCGCTGCTGCCCTGGGAGATGCGCGCAAGGCTCGATCGCGAGGCGCCGACGCATTTCGAGGCGCCGACCGGCAGCGTGCTCGCGATCGACTACGAGGCCGAGCAGGGGCCGACTATCGCGGTGCGGCTCCAGGAATTGTTCGGGCTCAACACCCATCCGTCGATCGCCGCCGGCAAGGTGCCGCTGGTGCTGGAATTGCTGTCGCCGGCGCAGCGCCCTGTGCAGGTGACGCGCGACCTCCCCGGTTTCTGGCGCGGCAGCTACGCCGCGGTACGCTCCGACCTGCGCGGCCGCTACCCGCGCCATCCCTGGCCGGAGGATCCGGCGAGCGCGCTGCCGACCCGGCGGGTCAAGCCGCGCGGGACGTGAACCGCAAGTAGACCCTCATGGTGAGGAGCGCGGAACGCGCGTCTCGAACCATGCAGGCCCAACTTTCGCCCGCGGCCATCCTTCGAGACGCCCGCCGTTGGCGGGCTCCTCAGGATGAGGATCTGTCGTACTGGCGACACTGCGCCATTAACCCTCCGCTCATCCTTTTCGTCAAAATAGCGGCGCTCTGACCGCAGCGTCGCTCGCGGCCAGACGTGTCGCGTGGTGAAATCGAGCTTTCCGGCTCGGAAGTGGTGTGATGCGTAACATAATGATCCTCGCGGCCATCATGATCGGCCTCGGCACGTTCATGGCGCAGATGGCGGACAGGATGAGTTCCGCCTCCGCGACGTCAGCGCCGCGCACGACGATCACGGTTGCTGCGACGGCGCCGGCCGGTGGGCGCAGCCTCGCCATCTCCCGCGATGGCCGTGGCCATTTTCAGGCCGAAGGCCGCATCGACGGCCAACGGATCGGCTTCATGATCGACACCGGCGCCTCCGTGGTCGCGCTGAACGAGAGCTCGGCCGCCCGCTTTGGCCTCCGTCCCTCGCGCGGCGAGTACAACGCCACCGTCTCGACCGCCAACGGCACCATCAAGGCGGCGCGCACGCGCATCGCCATGCTCGAGGTCGGCGGCCTCGTCGTGCGCGACGTCGACGCCATGGTGCTGCCGGACGAGGCTCTGTCGGAGAACCTGCTCGGCCTCTCCTTCCTGTCCCGCCTCAAGCGCTTCGAATACGCCAACGGCCAGATGGTGCTGGAGCAGTAAGCCGCCTCAAAGGCGCTCACCGCGCCGACGAACGGTCGTTCGCACGGATTTTTTCAGGACGGCATTGGCGGAAGTCTCGCGCCGGGCCGCGTTTTCCCGTTACCAAACTGCCGCAATTATAAGCCATAAGCTGCCATTCCCGCCTTCCGCTGCGGCCCGGCATTCGCTAAGGCTGCATCAATTCCCGCCATTTTCACGAGACCGTCTCAATGTTCCCCAAGCCGAAATCCGTCTTGTTGCCCAACACCTATGCCTTCGAATCCGAGCCGATGGTGAAGGCCACGGGTTTTCGCGAATACGACGCGCGCTGGTTGTTCCAGAAGGAAATCAACCTGATGGGAATCCAGGCGCTCGGCATGGGGCTGGGCGCGCTGATTGCGGAGCTCGGCGTCAAGCAGGAGATCGTCACCGGCCATGATTTCCGCGGCTATTCGGCCTCGATCAAATATGCGCTGATTTCCGGCCTGATGGCTGCGGGCTGCAAGGTGCACGATATCGGGCTCGCGGTGACGCCGATGGCCTATTTCGCGCAGTTCGATCTCGACGTGCCCTGCTGCGCCATGGTCACGGCCTCGCACAACGACAACGGCTGGACCGGCGTGAAGATGGGCGCCAACCGCCCGCTGACCTTCGGCCCCGACGAGATGACGCGGCTGAAGGAGATCGTGCTCAACGCCGAATTCAAGAACAAGGCCGGCGGCTCCTACCAGTTCCACGAGAATTATCCGGCGCGCTATATCGCCGATCTCACCGGCCGTCCGAAGCTGACCCGCAAGCTCAAGGTCGTCGCCGCCTGCGGCAACGGCACTGCCGGCGCGTTCGCGCCGCAGGTGCTGGAGGCGATCGGCTGCGAGGTGATCCCGCTCGACACCGAGCTCGACCACACCTTCCCGAAATACAATCCGAATCCGGAAGACATGGAAATGCTGCACGCGATCCGCGACGCGGTGCTGCATCACAAGGCCGATGTCGGTCTCGGCTTCGACGGTGACGGCGATCGCTGCGGCGTCGTCGACAACACCGGCGAGGAAATCTTTGCCGACAAGGTCGGCGTGATGCTCGCCCGCGACATGTCGGCGATCCACAAGGATGCGCATTTCATCGTCGACGTGAAGTCGACCGGTCTGTTTGTCACCGATCCCGTGCTGCAGAAGCAGGGCGCCAAGGTCGCCTATTGGAAGACCGGCCATTCCTACATGAAGCGCCGCACCCACGAGACGGGTGCGCTCGCGGGCTTCGAGAAGTCCGGCCACTTCTTCTTCAACAAGCCGTATGGACGCGGCTACGACGACGGCCTGGTGTCGGCACTCGCGATCTGCGACATGCTCGACCGCGCGCCGGGCAAGTCGATGGCCGATCTGAAGAACGCGCTGCCGAAAACCTGGTCGTCGCCGACCATGTCACCGCATTGCGCCGACGAGACCAAATACGGCGTCATCGACCAGGTGGTGAAGCATTTTGAAGGCTTGCAGGCCAAGGGCGCCAAGATCGGCGGCCAGGCGATCCGCGATCTCGTCACCGTCAACGGCGTACGCGTCACGGTCGAGGACGGCAGCTGGGGCCTGGTGCGCGCGTCCTCCAACAAGCCCGAGCTCGTCGTCGTGGTCGAGAGCCCGGTCTCCGAGCAGCGCATGCACGACATGTTCGAGATGGTGAACAGCGTGCTCCGCACGCATCCCGAAGTCGGCGCGTACAATCAGACGATTTGAGGGGCATCAGGGAGCACAACCCGCGCCGCAAATCTCCGCTGTCATGCCCCGGCTTGACCGGGGCATCCAGTACGCCGCAGCTTCTCCGTATCCAATCGCCGCCTCTGGAATACTGGATCGCCCGGTCAAGGCCGGGCGATGACAGCTTCCTTGTGGTGAGACCTGAGAACTAAGCCTCTAAGCCGCCACCACCGCCGGGATCGGCAGCGCGGTGACCGACTTGATCTTCTCCATCGCGAAGCGCGAGGTGACGTTCTTCAGCGGCACGGCGCTGATCAGCTTCTTGTAGAACACGTCATAGGCCTGCATGTCGGCGACCACGACGCGCAGCATGTAGTCGACGTCGCCGGCCATGCGGTAAAATTCCATCACCTCGGGCATGGCACTCACGGCCTCGGCGAACTTCTTCAGCCAGGCGTCCGAATGGTCGGCGCTCTCGACTGACACGAATACGGAGATGCCGAGCCCGATCTTGTTCTGGTCGACCAGGGCGACGCGCTTCAGGATCACGCCGTCGGCCTCGAGGCGCTGGATGCGCTTCCAGCAGGGGGTCGAGGACAGCCCGACGCGGTCGCCGATCTCGGCGACGGAGAGGGACGCATCCTCCTGGAGCACCATCAGAATCTTGCGGTCGATGGCATCGAGGCGGCGGCTRGTCTCGGGGAGTTGCACGGCGAGGTCAGTCATTTGAAGAACTTTGTTCCATTTCAGGGGCTGATTTCCCTGATATAGAGAAAATCTTTCCACGGCAAGCCTATAATCTCGGCGTAACAGTGGAACTTCTCTAGAGCCTGCCTCGTAAAAGCTCTTCAACTTCAACGCGTTGTGGGGCGGCCATGCCGCCACCGTGGCGGGTGCATTTCAGCGCTGCGGCGGCCGCGGCGAATCGCAGCGCCTCCCGCACCTCCGCGCCCTCGGCGAGGCCAAGCGTGAAGGCGCCATGGAAAACGTCGCCGGCCCCGAGCGTATCGACCGCCTGAACCGGGAAGGCCGGGGTCTCCTCCAGCTTGCCCGCCTCGTTCAGCCAGATCGTGCCGCGCGGGCCGCGCGTGGCGGCGAGAAGGGCCGGCGTCAGCCCTGCCAGGCGCTTCAATGCCTCGCCGTCATCGGCGACACCGGCCGTCTCCTGCACCTGGTCGCTGGCGAACAGCACGTGCGAGGCGGCCGTGAGCAGGCCGTCCTGCAACGACATCGCGCGATCGACGCCGACGATGACAGGAATGCCGCGCCGTCGCGCCTCGGCGCAGAGATCGATACAAAGGGCGCCGCAGCGGCTCTCGACGAGGACCGCCCGGCAATCGGCGAGCAGCGCGTCACCGTCCGGCAGCTTCACGCTCCACAGGCCGGGATCGCGATAGATCGTCAGCGTCCGCTCGCCCGAGGGCTCGATCAGGATCGCGGAGACCGGCGTGGTCAGGCCGGGCACGCGCACCACGTGCGTCGTGTCGATGCCTTCACTGGCCATCTGTTCGAGAATGAAGCCGCTCGACGCTTCCCGTGCATCGCCCATCGGTCCTGCGAAGGAGACCCGGCCACCGAGCCGCGCGATGGCGATCGCAGCATTGAGCGCGTTGCCGCCGCAGATCTCGGCGAGATGCGTGGCGTTGGCCTTGCTGCCGCGCGCGGGCACGGCCTCGACGCGAAAGGTGAGGTCGCGCACGGGAATGCCGATGCAAAGGATGTGCGGCGCGGTCCCTGATATGGCCACCGGCGGCCCCAGCTTACGCGCCGGTCTTGTCGTGCACCCAGCGGCCGAGCAGGTGGTGGGCGATCGCGAACGGATGCGGGCCGGCGAGCCCGTCCGGATGCGTCCGCGTCAGCATCAGCGCGGCCTCCTCGCGGGTGAACCAGCGCGCGTCCTCCAGCTCGGAATGATCGACGACGACGTCCTCGTTGAGCGCCCGCGCGCTGCAGCCGATCATCAGCGACGATGGATAGGGCCAGGGCTGCGTCATGTAATACTGCACGTCGGTGCAGCGGATTCCGGATTCTTCGAGGATTTCCCGGCGTACCGCGTCCTCGATGGTCTCGGCGGCCTCGACGAAGCCGGCGAGACAGGAATACATCCCCGGCGGGAACTGCTTCTGGCGGCCGAGCAGGCACTTCTCGCCGGAGGCGACCAGCATGATCACGACGGGATCGGTGCGCGGAAAGTGCTCGGCCTTGCAAGCAGGGCACTCGCGCTTCCAGCCGCCTTCCTTCATCGCGCTCCGCGTGCCGCAATTGGCGCAATAGCCGTGGCGCTGATGCCAGCTCACCATCGACTTCGCCATCGCGATCGCCGAGAGCTCGCCGGGCGGAATCGCGCCCTGCATCGCCATGCCGCGCAGCTCGGTGACGGTGTAGTCCTCGCGGCCGATCAGCTTCTCGGCCGCCGCCTGCGACATCCCCATGCCGAACACCGCGGCGCCGTCGCGCAGGCCTAAGAAGATCGTGCCGGGGTTGGCGCCGCATTTCAGCGCCTCGTCTACTCCCAGCAGCGCGCGCGCCTTGTCGCCCTCGCGCTTCACCAGCAGCGAGTCGCGGTAGACGACATAGGCGCGCGACAATGGCTTCTGCTCCATCGCGAACAGCTTTTCGTCGTCGCGGCGCAGATGCGCGGCGCGATCGAGGACGTTGGTGACGAAGGCCGGCTGTCCCAGCGGAAACGAGTCGAATGCTGACATTTCTTGTTCTCAACCCAACCAGATCTTGCGGCGAAGCGCGCTGATGAAAGTCTGCACCTCGGTGGCGTCATGCGCCAAGGGCTTCATCACGCCCCAGACCGGCCGCGGCCATGCAGCGTCGCTGGTCCGGCGTGCGATGATGTGGACGTGAAGCTGCGGCACGAGGTTGCCGAGCGCGGCGACATTGAGCTTGTCGCATTTGGTGATCTCTTTCAGCGCGCGCGAGACGCGGGAGATCTCCGTCATGAGTTGCGCCTGCTCCACCTCGTCGAGATCGATGATCTCGACCGCATCGGGTCGCCGCGGCACCAGCAGCAGCCAGGGATAATGCGCGTCCTTGATGACCAGGACCTTCGAGAGCGGCAGGTCGCCGATGTCGATGGTGTCCTCTTTCAGGCGGGAGTGCAGCGACCAGGCGGGTTCAGACATATGCGTTTCCGGATGGCCCGATGGGGGCGGGCTTGTTTGGCCGGACCATACGATACGGAGTTAGCTAGGGGAAGGTTAGGGACCGCGGGGGCGGCATGCTCCGCTGTCGTCCCGGGGCGCGCAAAGCGCGAGCCCGGGACCCATAACCACAGAGAGAAGTTTGGCGAAGATGCGTGGTGACCAGCTCGCGCGACAACCCCTCCCTGTGGTTATGGATTCCGGGCTCGCGCTACGCGCGCCCCGGAATGACGAACTCACGCCTCCGCAAGCACCCGCGCATTGGCGCGGACGGAGGCCTCGCTGACGCGGATCCCGAGGCCCGGGCCGTCGGGCACCACGACATGGCCGGCGCGGTTGGCAACGCGCTCTTCCAGCACGTCCTCGGTCAGCACGTGATGCGGCATGTAGAATTCGCAGCCGAGCGAGATGCCCGGCGTTGCCGCGATCAGCTGCGTCCCGGCGGCAAGCCCGATGCCGCCCTCCCACAGCGTGCCGCCATAGCCGGGCAGGCCGGCGATGTCGGCGATCGCCATGATCGCCTGCGCCTCGAACAGGCCGCCGGCTTTCATCAGCTTGATCGAGACGGCATCGGCGGCTTCGCGGCGCACCACCTCCATCATGTCGCGGCGGTCGAAGCAGCTTTCGTCGGCGAGAACGGGTGTTTCCAGCGGCGCGGTGAGCTGCGCCATCACGTCGAGATATTTGCGCGGCACCGGCTGCTCGATGAAGGTCGGTGCGAATTCCTCGATGTCGCGCAAAATCTTGATCGCGCCGAACGGCGCCAGCGCCTGGTTGTAATCGACGCGCAGATCGACCTTGTCGCCGAATTCCTTGCGGATCGCTTCGAGATGATCGAGATCCTCGCGATGCGGCTTCACGCCGGTCTTGACCTTGTAGATGACGTTGCCGTCCGGAACCATTTTTCGCATGCGTTCGAGATCGGCGGCGAAATCGGGATCGGCGATGGAGAAGGAGAGGGGAATCGTGTCGCGCACGCGGCCGCCGAGCAGGTCGGCGACCGACAATCCCGACGACTTGCCGACGATGTCGAGCAGCGCCATCTCGATCGCGACCTTGGCCTCGGCATGACCGACCAGCGCGCGGTCGAGCTCGGTCATCAGCGCGCGGATGCGGCGCACGGGTTTGCCGAGCACGATCGGCCGCAGATAGATGTCGAGCGCGGAGAAGGCCGCTTCCGGCGTCCCCGTGAACACTTCCCACGGTGCCGCCTCGCCCCAGCCGATCACGCCGTCGCTCGCGGTGAGCTCGATCAGCACGCGCTTCACCGTGCCCTTGACGTTGCCGACGCCTTGGAGGCGCGCCATCTTGATCGGGCTCTCGATCAGGAACAGCCTGATGCGTTCGACGGTTGCTTCGGTCATGTCAGGCCTCCATTGACGTGCCAGACCTGGCCGGTGACGTAGGACGCCTTCGGTGATGCCAGGAAGGCGATGATCTCGGCCACTTCTTCCGGCCGCCCGCGGCGGCGCATCGGGATCAGCGCCTCGGTGGTGGCGATCTGCTCGGGCGAGAGCCGGCTCTCGCTCGGCTTGTCCTTGATGATGAGGCCGGGTGACACAGCATTGACGGTGATGCCGTCTTTTGCGAGCTCGATCGCGGTGAGACGCACCAGCGCTTCGAGCGCGGAGCGGCTTGCCGCCGTTGCGGCAAAGGGTGCGAATTCCGGCCGGATCGCATGCGCGACGAAAGAGGACACCGCCACGATCCGCGTATCGCGCCCGGCACGCAGCAGCGGCAGCGCGGCGTCGACCAGCCGCGTGAACGCCAGCGCCGATTCGTCCATCGCCTGCCGGAACTGATCCGCCGGCGTGCCGATCGCGCTGCCGCGGCGGGCATGACCGCCGACCAGGATCAATCCGTCGAGCCGTCCGAAAACGCGTTGCGCGGCGGCGACGGCGTCGGTAACGGCTGCTTCCTCGGCGAGATCGCCGAGGCATTTTGCGACGGCGGCGCCTTTCGCTTCGGCTTCGGCCGCGGCGGCATCGAGACCTTCCGCGTTCGAGCGGGTGTGGAGCAGCAGCGCGGTGCCGGGGGCCGCGAGCAGTTTTGCGGTGGCGCGGCCGATGCCGCTGGCGGCACCGGTAACGAGATAGGCGCGATCGATATCAGGCATCACGGTGCTACGTTGGCCGGCGGCAACGCGCCGGTGCGGTGGAAATGGCTGAGGAAGGCGCGCGTCGCGGCTTCCTGCGGATTGTCGATCACCTGCCGCGCCGGACCTTCCTCGACCACGACGCCGTCGCGCATGAAGATGAGGCGGTCGGCGACCTCGCGGGCGAAGGCGATCTCATGGGTCACGATCACCATGGTCATGCCTTCCGAGGCCAGCCGCTGCATGACGGCGAGCACCTCGCCGACGAGCTCGGGATCGAGCGCCGAGGTGGCCTCGTCGAACAGCATCACGTCCGGCTCCATCGCGAGCGCACGTGCGATCGCGACGCGCTGCTTCTGCCCGCCGGACAGCGTCGCCGGATATTGGTCGGCCTTCTCCGCAAGGCCCACCTTGGCAAGCTGCGCGCGCGCGAGCTTCTCGGCGTCCGCCCTGGCCATGCGGCGCACCGTGACGGGCCCCTCCATGACGTTCTGAAGCGTCGTCATGTGCGGGAACAAATTGAAATGCTGGAACACCATGCCGGTGGTGGTGCGGAATTTGGCGAGTGTCTTCACGTCCGGAAGCTTGGCGCCTTCGCCGAATTGGAAGCTTGTGTCGCCGACGCGGACGCTGCCGCCGTCGGGCACGACCAGCAGATTGATGCAGCGGAGCAGTGTCGACTTGCCGGAGCCGGATGGGCCGATCAGCGCCACCACGCCCCCCTTGGCCACGTCGAGGCTGATGTTCTTCAGAACCTCGTTGCTGCCAAAGCTCTTGCGAAGGCTGCGGATCTCGATCTTCGAAGTGTTCCTGGATGGCTCGCTCATTCGCTGACCGCCAGTCGCTTCTCGCCGCGGCGGACGATGATGGTCAAGGGAATCAGGATCGCCGCATAGGCGACCGCGACCGCGGTGTAGGTCTCGAGCGGCCGGTAGCTGTCATGGGCGGCGACCTGGCTCTGGTAGACGAGGTCGGGCACGGCGAGCACCGAAACCAGCGAGGTGTTCTTGAACTGGATGATCGACTGGTTCATCAGCGCCGGGATCATGCGCTTGATCGCTTGCGGAAGCACGATGCGCCGCATGCTCTGTCCCGGCGTCATGCCGAGCGCGGCGCCGGCTTCCGACTGGCCTTTGTCGATCGAGATGATGCCGCCGCRGATGATCTCGGAATAGAACGAGCCGCCATAGAGCGAGAGTGCGAGCGCCGAGGCCGTGATCGGCGTCATCTCGACGCCGGCCAGGATCGGCAGCGCGTAATAGAACCAGATCAGCTGCACCAGGATCGGCGTGCAGCGGAACGCCTCGATGAAGGTGAGGGCGAGGAGACGCACCGCCTTGAAGCGCGACAGGCTGCCGAACGCGCCGAACAGGCCGAAGACGAGACCGAGCACGACGATGACCACGGTGAAGCCGACGGTGACGCCGAGCCCGTTGAGAAAGAGCCAGCGATAGCTCCAGAGGATGCCGAAGTCCCACTGATACATGCGTGCGTTACTTTTACCCGATGTCAGTTCAGAAACTTGTCGTCATGCCCGGGCGTAGCCGTCCGAAGGACGGCGTCGCTTCCGCTCGCCTATGTCCCGGGCATCCACGTTCTTGGTGCCGCGAGTCAGGCGTGGATGGCCGGGACAAGCCCGGCCATGACGGTGTGGATACTTCAGGCGCTCATCACCTACAGCGAAACGCCCGGCGGAATGTCCGCTTCGGTCACGCCCACCAGCTCCATGTTGGTGATGATCGCGTTGCGGATGAAGCCGAGGCCCTTGTTGAAGTCGATCCAGGTGTTGACGTAGTCGCGGAAGGTCTTGTCGTTCTCGCGGCGGAAGCCGGCGTTCGACGTGGTGGCGAAGATCGGCGTCGGCAGCACGAACTGGCCGAGCGAGGGATTCTTCTTCAACACGGTCAGCGACAGCATGGTGATCAGGCACTGCGCGTCGACGCGGCCGGTTTGCAGCGCGGCGGTGGCATCGTCGGCGGTCTTCAGTCGCGAGATCTGCGCCTTCGGCGTCAGGCGGCTGACGACCTGGTCGTGCGACGAGCCCTGGTCGACGGCGATCTTGACGTCGGGCGAGTTCAGCTCGGCCCAGCTCTTCGGCTTGAAGTCCTTCTTGCAGAGGATGCCGAAGGCGTTGTTGAAGACCGGCACCGAGAAGTCGACCACCAGCGCGCGCTTCGGGGTCGGGTTGAGGCCGAAGAAGATGTCGATCTTGTTGGACTGCAGATCGAGCACCGAATTGCCCCAGGTGGTCTCGGTGATCTCGAGCTCGGCCTCCATGTCGTCGGCGAGCGCCTTGGCGATGTCGATGTAGAAGCCCTTCCACTGGCCGCTGGCGAGGTCCTTCATGTAATAGGGCGCGCCGCCGCCGACCGCGCCGATCCGCATCTTCTTGGTGCGGCGAATGCGGGCAAAGGTCGATTCGTTGGAATCCGCTGCGGTCTGCGCCACGGCCGGTGAGGCCAGCGTGGCTGCAGCCATCGCGCCAAGTCCGACAATCGATGCGACATCACGACGTGTAACCATTTTGAGGAATCGCTTTTCTGGTTGGATGAAGGTGAGTGGTTGATCTCGCGCGAAAAATTCGCCCATCAATCGGCGTCAGCCGGCTGAAAAATGCTCAGGATCGGATTTTCGCGCACCCTTTGTTTCGGTTCCGGCAGGATTTCATAGAAAGGCGCTGCCGGGCGGGCCCTGTCAAGACTCGATTGCCTCAGGGATGTGCGGGGCCTCGAAGATAGGCAGGGAGCCCATCGGCCATGACGCTTTCCGAGGCGAACGTCCGCATCTGCACTTCGCGACGATGCGCGAGGGAAGGCCCGGCGAGCGCGTCGGCTCGAGCTATTTTCGCGAGAAAATTGAGAGGTTTCGGCGGTTCGCTTTAAAAATGCGAACGGCGCCCTGTCGGCGCCGTTCGCCGAAGACGGCGAGAGGTCGGTGCGGATCGACCGACCCTATTCCGCGGCCTTTTCCGTTCCCTTGGCACGAACGGTCGCGAGGCGCGTCAGCGCGTCGCGGACGCCCGCGCCATAGGCGGGATCGGCCTTGGTGCAATTGGCGATGTGCCGTTCCTGGATCGCGATGGCCGCCGCTCCGACGGCGCGCGCCGTGTTGTCGAACAAGGCCTGCCGCTGGGCTGCGTTCATCTTGCGAAAGAGGTCGCCGGGCTGCCGATAGTGATCGTCGTCGATGCGGTGATCCCAATGTGCGGCTGCACCATCGATCTCGAGCGGCGGCTCGTTGAGATCGGGCTGGTCCGTCCACTCGCCACGGCTGTTCGGGAAATAGGTCGGCGTCCTCCCGAGATTGCCGTCGGTCCGCATTGCGCCATCGCGATGGTAGCTGTGATACGGGCATTTCGGCGCGTTGACCGGGATCAGATGATGGTTGACGCCGAGGCGATAGCGCGCCGCGTCCCCGTAGGAGAACAGCCTCGCCTGCAGCATCTTGTCGGGCGAGAAGCCGATGCCCGGAACGACGTGGGCCGGCGAGAAGGAGGCCTGTTCGACCTCGGCGAAGACGTTTTCCGGATTGCGGTTCAGCTCGAAATAGCCGACCTCGATCAGCGGGAAGTCCGCCTTCGGCCAGATCTTGGTCAGGTCGAACGGGTTGAAGGCAAACGCCTTGGCCTGATCGTCGGTCATGATCTGCACGAACATGGTCCAGCGCGGGAAATCGCCGCATTCGATGCTCTCGAACAGGTCGCGCTGGTGAGTCTCGCGGTCCTTGCCGATGAGGGCTTCGGCCTCGGCGTCGGTCAGGTTTTCGATGCCCTGCTGCGTCCGGAAGTGAAACTTCACCCAGGTCCGCTCATTGGCGGCATTGATGAAGCTGTAGGTATGGCTGCCAAAGCCATGCATGTGCCTGAAGCTTCTGGGAAGGCCGCGCTCGCTCATCACGATGGTAACCTGGTGCAGAGCCTCCGGCAGCAACGTCCAGAAATCCCAATTGTTGTCCGCGCTGCGCATTCCGGTTCGGGGATCGCGCTTGATCGCATGATTGAGGTCGGGAAAGCGCAAGGGATCGCGGAAGAAGAACACGGGCGTGTTGTTGCCCACCATGTCCCAATTGCCTTCCTCGGTGTAGAACTTCAGCGCAAAGCCGCGGATGTCGCGTTCGGCGTCGGCTGCGCCGCGCTCGCCGGCAACGGTCGAGAACCGCGCGAACATCGGCGTCTGCTTGCCGACTTCCGAGAAGATCTTCGCCTTGGTGTATCGGGTGATGTCATTGGTCACGGTGAAGGTGCCGAAGGCGCCGGAACCCTTGGCATGCATCCGTCGCTCCGGGATCACTTCGCGATCGAAATGTGCTAGCTTCTCGATCAGCCAGACGTCTTGCAGCAGCGCGGGCCCGCGGCGGCCCGCGGTCATGATGTTGAGGTTATCGCTGACGGGCGCGCCCGTCGCATGGGTCAAACGTTTCGGCTCATCGGCCATGGGATGCTCCTGAATATGGGGTCATTGGCTATTGCTGCCCGCGTGCGAAATCTCAGGCTCGCATGGGTCCACAGCAGTCGATTTCGAGATCGCACTGTCCTTGCGCGAACGCCGGTCAACCGTGCCAATGCGAGTTGCGGATGACGCTGCAGAAATTGCCGCGATGGAAATGCGGCTCCTTGTCGGCGATGACGTCGGCCTTGACGTTGCCGAACGTCGTATCGGGCCGATGCTTGATGCCGTCGTAGAAGGCCTGGATGATGTCTTCCTTGAAGTGCGGCGTGCGCGGAAAGGCGTTCACGACCGCCTCGCGCTCCGCGTCGGAATATTCGTCGTAGGTGAGCCCGAGCACGTCCATCTCGACGCCCGCGGTCACCAGCGCGACGACGGGGTGCATGTGCTGGGGGACGCCCGGCGTGGTGTGCAGGGCGATCGCGGTCCACACCATGTAGGCGTCGGCTTCCGAAATGCCGTGGCTGCGCAGGAAATCGCGCGCGGCATGCGCGCCGTCGACCTCGAACCGCTCGTGTTGGCTGCCATGGCCCGGCATCAGGCCGATGTCGTGAAACATGGCGCCGGCGTAGAGCAGTTCGCGGTCGAACGTCAGCCCACGGCGGACGCCGGCCATCGCGCCGAACTGGTAGACGCGGCTGGAATGGTTGAAGAGCAGGTCCGTTTCGGTATCGCGGACGTATTCGGTGATGGCGCGCGCCAGCTTGCTGTCGGGAATGACGGCGGCCTCGGTGATTTCTGACATGAGCAGCTCCTGAAATTTTGGATCGCGTCCACTGTAAATCCGGGCTACGTTGTCTTAAATCGACGTAATACGTCAAAAACGGACAAATCCGGATCGAGGCGGACATGGGTGCAAAGCCGAAACCAAGGACGGTTGTGATCGTGGCGCTGCCAGGCGTGCAGCTGCTCGATGTCGCAGGGCCGCTCGATGTGTTCGCCGAGGCGAACGTGCAGGCCGGCTATCCCGCCTATGCCTTGTTCGTGGCGGGCGCGGAGCCAGGGCCGATCCGCAGTTCCTCAGGCGTCCAGCTGATGCCCGACCGAATCGTCGACCGCGACTTCCAGGAGCCGATCGACACCTTGCTGGTGGCGGGATGCCCGAACGCGGCCGAAGTCCCGGCGGACGGGAGCGTGATCGACTGGCTGCGGCGGCGGGCTTCGCGGACCCGCAGATTCGGCTCGGTTTGCAGCGGGGCCTTCTTCCTTGCCGCCGCCGGTCTCCTTGATGGCAGGCGGGTCACGACGCATTGGGCGGTCGCAGACATGCTGGCCAGCAAATTCCCGTCGGTCACCGTGGACAAGGATGCCATCTACGTCACCGACGGCAAGCTCCGCACGGCCGCCGGCGTGACCGCAGGGCTCGACCTCGCGCTGGCACTGGTCGAGGAAGATCTCGGGCGCGACACGGCCATGAGAGTCGCAAGCCAGCTCGTGATGTTCTTCAAGCGCCCGGGTGGGCAGATGCAGTTCACCCGCAAGGGCGAGGCTGTTCCCGCCGGCCGCGCCGCATTGCAGGAGCTGCAGCGCTGGGTCGCCGCCAATCCCGGGCTCGACCACAGCGTTGCGAGCCTGGCGACGCGCATGGAGCTCAGCCCGAGGCACTTTGCACGGCTGTTCCGCGCCGAGGTGGGCGTCACGCCTGCGACCTGGGTCGAGGAAGCCCGCGTCAATGCGGCGAGGCGGCTGCTCGAGTTTGGCAATGAAGCCCCGAAGCAGGTGGCGCTCCATTGTGGATTCGCCGATGCCGATACGCTGCGCCGCGCGTTCAATCGTCACGTCGGCGTGACGCCCGCCGAGTATCGCAAGCGGTTTGCGCGAATCACGTAGGTTCCAGCTCGCCAACACTGAGCCGGCTTCCGCGTCCAAATGGGCCGGCGGGGGCCGCCCAGCGGGGTGTGCGGGACCTACGGATACCCGCTTGCTTTCCCGACCTTTTGGCCCCAAATAGGGACCGGGAGATTGGCGGTGGACGAGCCACTCGCCAACCGGGTCAGGTCCGGAAGGAAGCAGCCCTAACGAGGTCCGGATCGGGTCGCTCGTCAGTCTCCTACCTGTTTTTCCGAGCGAATTGCGCCGGCGGGCTTCCCGTCAGCGCGCTCCTTTCCGCAAAAGCCGGGCGAAAGACATTCCATTGCGGATCGACCGATGACCGACGCTGGCGCCCCTCCCAACCCCGACAGCGCCGGCCAGGCCAGCACGCCCTACCGGGTGCTGGCGCGCAAATACCGGCCCTCCAGCTTCGACGATCTGATCGGCCAGGAGGCCGTGGTGCGCACCGTCTCGAACGCGTTCGAGACCGGGCGCATTCCGCAGGCCTGGATCCTCACCGGCGTCCGCGGCGTCGGCAAGACCACCACCGCGCGTATCCTGGCCCGTGCGCTCAACTACGAGATGCCGGACGGATCGGTGAAGGGCCCGACCATCCACATGCCGACCCTGGGCGTGCATTGCCAGGCGATCATGGAAAGCCGGCACATGGACGTGCTGGAGATGGACGCGGCCTCGCACACCGGCGTCGACGACGTCCGCCAGATCAATGACAGCGTGCGCTACGCGCCGGCCAGCGCCCGCTACAAGGTCTACATCATCGACGAAGTCCACATGCTGTCGACGGCGGCGTTCAACGCCTTCCTGAAGACGCTGGAGGAACCGCCGGAGCACGCCAAATTCGTGTTCGCGACCACCGAGATCCGCAAGGTTCCGGTCACCGTGCTGTCGCGCTGCCAGCGTTTTGACCTGCGCCGGGTCGAGGCCGACGTGCTGATGAAGCACCTCGCCAATATCGCGGCGAAGGAGAACGTCGAGATCGAGCCCGAGGCGCTTGGCATCATCGCGCGCGCCGCGGAAGGCTCGGTGCGCGACTCTCTGTCGCTGCTCGACCAGGCGATCGCGCACGCGGCAGGCACCGTGAAGGCGGATGCGGTCAGGCAGATGCTGGGCCTCGCCGACCGCACCCGCGTCATCGACCTCTTCGATTCGCTGGCGCGCGGCGACATCGCTGCCGCTTTCAAGGAGTTCCGCGACCAGTACGACGTCGGCGCCGATCCGATCGTCGTGCTGTCGGACCTTGCCGAGTTCGTCAATTTCGTCACCCGCGTGAAGATCGTGCCGGCGACCGCCGACAACGTCGCCTATGGCGAGACCGAGCGCGTGCGCGCGCGGGATTTTGCCTCGAAGATCTCGATGCGCGTGCTGTCGCGGATGTGGCAGATGCTGCTCAAGGGCATCACCGAGGTGCAGGCCGCGACGCGCCCCGCAGCGGCCGCCGAGATGGTGCTGGTGCGCATCGCCTATGTCGCCGACCTGCCGACGCCGGACGAAGCGATCAAGATGCTGGAGCAGAACGGCGGCGGCTCGCCGGTCGTGGGCGGCGGAAGTGCCGCGCGCAGCGGCGCGCCGGGTGCGCCGGTGGCCTCCGCGGCGCCGGTGGCCTCCGCGGCGCCGGTTGCCTCGGCCGCGCCCATGCGCGCACCGACTTCGTCACCGTCCGCGTTCGGCGGCGGCGCCGCCCGGCCGCAGATGGCGGCGCCCGCGCCGGATCCGCAAGGAGCCGCGCCCCAGCTGCGCATCACGAGCTTCACCCAGCTCGTCGCGGTCGCCGGGCAGAAGCGCGATCTCATGACCAAGGCCGCGCTCGAAGGCGACATGCGCCTCGTCCGTTTCGAGGAGGGCCGGCTGGAAGTCGCGCTCGAGCCCAACGCCTCCAAGACCATGATCTCCGAGCTTGCGCGAAAATTCGAGCTCTGGACCGGCCGGCGCTGGACCGTGATCGTCTCCAACGAGCAGGGCCAGCCGACGCTGCGCTCGGTGAACCACGCGGCGAAGCAGGAACATGCGCGCTCCGCTGAAGCCGATCCGCGCGTGCAGGAGGTGCTGTCGCGTTTTCCCGGTGCGAAGGTCGTCGAGGTCCGCAGGCTTGCCCCCGAGGCGCCGGAAACCAATATGAATGCGGACTATGGCAGTGACGATCCGCCCGATGGTTCCGACGGCGACGATCTCTAGAGCATGATCCGGACCCGAAGGGCCGCGTAGCGCAAAGTGTGAAGCGGTTTTCCGATTAGATCATGCTCAAACCAAGAGTTAAGGCGCGATGACGAGTCATCGCGCAACCAAGGACAGCACCGATGGTCGATATTTTCGGCATGATGAAGCAGGCGCAGCAGCTGCAATCCAAGATGCAGGAGATGCAGGATCAGCTCTCCAGCGTCGAGGTCGAAGGCATCTCCGGCGGCGGTCTCGTCGCCGTGCGCATGACGGCGAAGATGGACGTGAAGGGCATCAAGATCGATCCCTCGCTGATGAAGCCGGAAGAGCGCGAGGTGCTCGAGGACCTGCTCGTCACCGCCCTCGGCGATGCCCGCCGCAAGGCCGAAACGGCCGTGCAGGAGAAGATGCAGGCGCTCACGGGCGGCCTCAGCCTGCCACCGGGTATGTTCGGCCAATAAGATGGGTTCGGTTGCAGGTCCCGAAATCGAGCGGCTGGTCCAGCTCCTCGCACGGCTGCCAGGCCTTGGTCCGCGCTCGGCGCGGCGTGCGGCGCTGCATCTGATCAAGAAGCGCGAAGCGCTGATGATGCCGCTGTCTTCGGCCCTGCAGGTCGCGCTCGACAAGGTCCAGGTCTGCAAGACCTGCGGCAATATCGACACGCAAAATCCCTGCACGGTCTGTACCGATCCGAAACGCGATGATGCAATCATCGTCGTCGTCGCCGATGTCGCCGATCTCTGGGCGCTGGAACGGGCCAATGCGACCCAGGGGCGCTATCATGTGCTCGGCGCGACATTGTCGCCGCTCGACGGCGTCGGGCCGCAGGACCTCACCATCGACGCGCTGGTGGCGCGCGCGCATGCTGCCGAGGTGCACGAGATCATCCTGGCGCTGAACGCGACGGTCGACGGCCAGACCACGGCGCACTACATCACCGACCTGCTTCAGGACGCCAACGTAAAAGTAACCCGGCTGGCCCATGGTGTGCCGGTCGGTGGCGAGCTTGATTATCTCGACGAAGGTACGCTATCGGCCGCGATGCGGCAGCGGACCTTGTTCTAGCCATCCAGACTTACGGAACGGACGACATGACGAAACTTTTCGCCACACGATCGGCTTTGGTCGCGACGATGATGCTGCTGGCGACCCCGGCCATCTCCGCGCAGCAGGACGACGGGGCGCCGCCGCCGCCGAAGCCCGGCAAGCCAATCAGTGCCGGCGAGGTGCTCTCGGGCGAATTGAACGCAATGAAGGTGCGCGACATCAAGAACGCCGGCAAGCGGATTGCGATGTACCAGATCACCTCCGAGCCGCGTCGACTGCCGGCGCCGAACGGGCTGTGCAATCTCGAGACCGGTCCTGAGACGTTCCAACTCGTCACTTCCAGCGACGCGCAGGCCACGCAGCTGAAATCGTTCGTCGGCAAGGCGATCTCGGTCAAGGTCGACGAAGTCGCCTGCGCCAGCGATCCCGGCCAGATGAGCGAAGCCGTGATCACGAAGTGGAGCTTGATCAGGAAGCAGTAGGGGGCGCCGCTCCAGCCGAGCTACCGTAGGGTGGGCAAAGGCGCAAAGCGCCGTGCCCACCATTCTCCCGGCGACGATTCAGGTGGTGGGCACGCTTCGCTTTGCCCACCCTACGGCATCGCGGGCGTAGCGCGTGCCGAGTTTACACCCTCACCGGCCCCAGCGTCTCGAAATGCCCGCGCTTCTGCAGCCAGGCCAGCAGCACAAGGCTCGGGATCGCCACCAGCACGCAGATCACGAAGAACAGCGGCCAGCCGGTCGTCTCCGCGACATAGCCCGCACTCGCTGACAGATATGTGCGCCCGACCGCGGCGAGCGCGGTGAGCAGCGCATATTGCGTCGCCGTGTGCAGCGGATTCTGGCACAGCGCGGAGAGATAGGCGACGAAGATCACGGTGCCGATGGCGCTGGTAAAGTTCTCGCAGGTGATGGCAAAGGCCAGCGCCCATTGGCTGGTGCCGACGAAGGCCAGCCAGGAGAAGGAGAGATTGGCGAGCGCCTGCACCACGCCGCCGATCCAGAGGCTGGTCGCAAGCGAATAGCGCCGCGCGAGGAAGCCGCCGGCAAAGCCGCCGATCAGCGTTGCCGCGAGGCCGACGCCCTTCACGATCGCCGCGTAATCGTTGCGGGAAAAGCCGAGGTCGATCACGAACGGCGCGGTCATCGTGCCGGAGAAGGCATCGGTGAACTTGAACAGCACGACGAAGGCGAGCGCGGCGAGCGCATCCTTGCGCGACAGGAATTCCGAGAAGGCCCCGATCGCCGCGTGCAGCACGCGCGCGAACGCCGTCTCGGTTTGTGTCGCGGCTTCCGCCCGCACCGATTGCTCGGGCTCTGTCGCGGCCAGCGCGGTGATCGTGCCGATCAGCACCATCGCCGCCATCACCACGTAGCCCCACATCCAGGCCGACGCGCGCGGAATGCCGGTGCCCTCGAAGCCGGACACGATGAACAGCGCGCCCGCGGTCGAGACCAGCATGCCGATGCGATAGGCCGCGACATAGGAAGCCATTCCGGCGGCCTGCTCGCTCTCCGGCAGGCTCTCGACGCGGAACGCGTCGACCACGATGTCCTGCGTCGAGGACGTCGTCGCGACCAGCAGCGCGCCGAGCGCGACGTAGAACGGCGAGCGCGCGGGATCGGTGAGTGCCAGCAGCAGGATCGCGATGATCAGCAGCAATTGCGAGAACAGCAGCCAGCCGCGCCGCCGTCCGAACGCGCGGGTGAACAGCGGCACATGCAGCGCATCCACCAGCGGCGCCCACAGGAATTTCAGCGTGTAGGGCGTGCCGACCAGCGCAAACAGCCCGATGGTCTTGAGGTCGACCCCGGCCTCGCGCATCCACACCAGGAGCGTGGAGCCCGACAGCGCCAGCGGCAGCCCGGACGAGAAGCCGAGGAACAGTACGATCAGCACCCGCGGTTGCAGGTACACGGCCAGGCCGTCACGCCAGGAGGTGGGGGCCGTGTCGGGGCTGGCAGGGGAGGTCGCGTCGGGTGCGGTCATGGGGAGGTGTTAGCAGATTCTGGCTGCCACAAGTGAGGTGTCGTCGCCCGGTCAAGCCGGGCGACGACAGTGTGCCTCAAAACTCACTCCCCCGCCTGGAGCTTCCTCGGGAACAGCTCCGCGGCACCGGTTGCCACCAGATGCGGCCCCTCCGGCGCATCGGTCTTGCTGAAATCGAGCTCCTCGATTCTCCCTGCGCGCTTCTCGATCTTGTCGGCGGAGATCAGCACCTGCCGCACGTCCTCGTTCGCGTCGGCAAAATGCTTCTGGAGCTTCAGCACGCGGTCGCGCAGGCGGCCCAAATCGTCGCCGAGCTTGATCACCTCGGTGCGGATCTGGTCGGCGGCGTCGCGCATGCGCGCGTCTTTCATGATCTGCTGCATCACCTGGATCGCGAGCATCAGCAGCGAAGGCGACACCAGCACGACGCGGGCGCGATAGGCCTTCTGGATCACGTCGTCGAAACCGTCATGGATCTCGGCATAGACCGATTCCGACGGCACGAACATCAGTGCCATCTCCTGGGTCTCGCCGGCGACGAGATATTTGTCGGCGATGTCGCTGACATGCTTCATCACGTCGCCGCGCAGCCGCTGCGTGGCGATGCGCTTCTCCTCGTCGGTGCGCGCATCGTGCAGCGCGGTCATCGCCTCCAGCGGAAATTTTGCGTCGATGCAGAGCGGCCGCTGGTCGGGCAGGAACACCACGCAGTCCGGCCGCTTTCCCGTCGAGAGCGTGAACTGGAACTCGTAGGCGCCCTTCGGCAAGCCGTCCTGGACGATCGCCTCCATCCGCGCCTGGCCGAAGGCGCCGCGCGACTGCTTGTTGGCGAGCACGTCGCGCAAGGTCGTCACCTGCGTGGTGAGGTCGGTCAGGTTCTTGTGCGCGTTGTCGATGATGCCGAGCCGCTCGTGCAGGGCGCGCAGGCTCTCCATGGTGTTGCGCGTCGAGTGTTCCATCGACTGGCCGACCCGATGGGTCACCGAATCCAGCCGCTCGTTGACCGCGCGCGCCATGTCGGCCTGGCGGCCGGCCAGCGCCTGGGTCATGGCGTCGGCTCGGCCGGCAGCCTCGCTCTGGGCGTGCAGCACCTGGCTGAGGCGCTCCTCGAGCTCGTCCGCGCGGATGGCATTGGCCATGGCGAGTTCCGCGCCGCGCCGCCCGGATCGCGCGATCACGACCGCGATCACCACCAGCAGGATGACGACGAGGGCGCCGAAGCCGATCAGCGCATCGATGGTGCGGACCGGCCAGTCGCCAGCCAGGAAAATGATCTCGTTCATGGCGGCCCTTGTAGCCGATTCGACACTCTCCGCGAACGAATAGCGAACGCTTATGGTTAATAGCCCCCTAATTTTTATGGTTAACGAAACCTGAAGTTTTATGGTTAGCGGAGGGTTAACGGAGTTCCTCGCCGCATTGACCGCATCCGGCATGCGGCTTAAATCGCGGCCATGGCCCTCAGAGAAATCATCATCCTGCCCGACAAGCAGCTGCGTCTGGTCTCCAAGCCGATCGAGAAGGTCACGACGGAGATCCGCAAGCTTGCCGACGACATGTTCGAGACCATGTACGACGCGCCCGGCATCGGGCTCGCGGCGATCCAGATCGCGCAGCCCTTGCGGCTGATCACCATGGACCTCGCCAAGCCTGACCCGGACGGCGAGACAAAGCCGGAGCCGCGTGTCTTCATCAACCCTGAAATTATCGCCTCCTCCGAGGATCTGTCGGTCTACGAGGAAGGCTGCCTCTCGATCCCCGAATATTACGAGGAGGTCGAAAGGCCTGCGAAGGTGCGCGTGCGCTTCACCGATCTCGACGGCAAGGTGCACGAGGAGGACGCCGAAGGCCTCTACGCCACCTGCATTCAGCACGAGATCGACCATCTCAACGGCGTGCTGTTCGTCGACTATCTCTCAAAGCTCAAGCGCGACCGCGTGATCAAGAAGTTCGAGAAAGCCGCCAAGCGCGCGGAGTAAGTCATTTGTAAGCGCTGGTGCTGCCGCGAACTCCCGTGCGCTCCCTCCCCCCTTGCGGGGGAGGGCGGGGGAGAGGGGTAGCCCAGCAAAAGGCGCCCGTCGTTTGCGAATGCCAACAATAGGGCGCCCGCGCTAACGCCGAGAGAGCGCGTCGTGTGGCACCCCTCTCCCTAGCCCTCCCCCGCAAGGGGGGAGGGAACATACCGAGTCCTTGTCATGCCCCTCCGCCTCATCTTCATGGGCACGCCCGATTTCTCCGTGCCGACGCTGCTCGAGCTGGTCTCGCATGGCCACGAGATCGCGGCGGTCTATACGCGCGCGCCCAAGCCCGGCGGACGGCGCGGCCTGCAATTGCAGCCGACCCCGGTCGAGGAAGCCGCGCGAAAGCTCGGCGTTCCCGTGCTGACGCCGAAGTCGCTGAAGACGCCCGAAGCGCTCGACGAGTTTCGCGCCTTCGACGCCGATGCCGCCGTCGTCGTCGCCTACGGCATGATCCTGCCGCAGGCGATCCTCGATGCGCCGAAGCTCGGCTGTTACAATCTGCACGCTTCGCTGCTGCCGCGCTGGCGCGGCGCCGCGCCGATCAACCGCGCGATCATGGAAGGCGATGCCGAGAGCGGCGTCATGGTGATGAAGATGGATGTCGGTCTCGACACCGGTGACGTCGCCATGGCCGAGCGCATGGCGATTCCCGACAACATGACCGCGGTCGATCTGCATGACCGCCTCTCCCGGCTCGGTGCCGATCTGATGGTGCGCGCGATGGCCGCGCTCGCCCGCGGCGGGCTCCAGCTCAAGAAGCAGAGCGCGGATGGCGTCACCTACGCCGCCAAGATCGACAAGGCCGAAGCGCGGATCGAATGGACCAAGCCGGCGCACGCCGTGCTGCGCCACATCCACGGCCTGTCGCCGTTTCCCGGCGCCTGGGCCGAGCTTGAGAATGCGCGCGTAAAAATCCTGCGCTGCGAGTTGGCGAAGGGCTCCGGTGCACCCGGCGAGGTGCTCGACGACCAGCTCACGATTGCCTGCGGCGAGGGCGCGATCCGCATCCTCGAGCTCCAGCGCGAGGGCAAGGCGCGGATGCAGGCCACGGACTTTTTGCGCGGCGTGCCGGTGAAGCCGGGAGCCAAATTCACGTAGCGCTGTCATACCCCGCGAAGGCGGGGTATCCAGTACGCCGAGGCTTCTCGGCTGAACAGAGATGTCTCGGAGTACTGGATCGCCCGGTCAAGCCGGGCGATGACACCACCCGGATTGAGATGCCCCGCTACAAGCTCACCATCGAATATGACGGCGCGCCGTTCTTCGGCTGGCAGGTGCAGGACACGCTGCCTTCCGTGCAGGGCGCGTTAGAGGCGGCGGTGAAGGCGATGACCGGCGCGGATCTGCGCGTGCACGGTGCGGGCCGCACCGATGCCGGCGTGCATGCGCGCGGCCAGGTCGCGCATGTCGACATCGACAAGCAGTTTCCGCCGGGCCGTTTTCGCGATGGTCTCAACGCGCATCTGCGCCCGCATCCAATTGCGGTGCTGGAGGCCGAGATCGTCCCTGACACCTTCGAGGCGCGGTTCTCGGCCGTGAAGCGGCACTACCGCTACCGCGTCGTCAACACCCGCGCCAATCTCGCGCTTGATATCGGTCACGCCTGGCGCGTGCCGCGCCGGCTCGATGCCGATGCGATGCATGCGGCGGCACAACGTCTGCTCGGCAAACACGACTTCACGACGTTTCGCGACACCGAGTGCCAGGCCAAGTCGCCGGAGAAAACGCTCGACCAGCTCGACGTGCACCGCGACGGCCGCGAGATCACGATTCTTACGTCGGCGCGCTCCTTCCTGCACAGCCAGGTGCGCTCGATGGTGGGATCGCTGGTCTGGGTCGGCGAGGGCCGCTGGACCGCGGACAATCTCTCAGCGGCGCTCGCAGCCCGCAACCGCGCGGCCTGCGGCATCGTCGCACCGCCTGACGGGCTGTATCTGATGAAGGTGGATTATTAGCGCCCGCTGCCGCCACAGACGTCATGGCCGGGCTTGTCCCGGCCATCCACGTGCGCCAACATGCAACCATGCATGGTGGATGGGTCTACATCCTGGCGAGCGCGCCAAACGGCATTTTGTATGTCGGTGTGACGAGCGACATTATTCGCCGCATCTATGAGCATCGAAACGGACTCGTTCCCGGCTTCACCAAGAAGTACGGCGTCAAGCTGCTGGTCTATTTCGAGCGCTATGAGGATATCCAAACCGCTATCCAGCGCGAGCACAACATCAAGCATTGGTCGCGGACGTGGAAGGTCAGGTTGATCCTCAGGGATAATCCYGAATGGAAGGATCTGTACGAGACGATTGTTCAATGAGACGGGCCCGGGCTCTCGCCACATCGTCATGGCCGGGCTTGTCCCGGCCATCCACGATCTTCTTTTCGGCTCGCGAAGAACGTGGATGCCCGGGACAAGCCCGGGCATGACGGCGGAATATTTGGCGAAGGTCGCGGTTTGCTACCCAAAATACCGCGTCAAAATCCCCCGATACACCTTCGTCAATCTCTCCAAATCCACAACCGGCACGCGCTCGTCGACCTGGTGCATGGTCTGGCCGACCAGGCCGAACTCGATCACCGGGCAGTAGCTCGAGATGAAGCGCGCATCCGAGGTGCCGCCTGAGGTCGACAGTTCCGGCTTGCGCCCCGTCACCTCTTCGATCGCGGAGACCGCGAGGTCGGTGAACGGGCCGGGCTTGGTCACGAACACGTTCGAGTTCGAGGGCTCCCAGACGATGCGAGCCTTGATGCGGTTGCCGCAGGCTTTCGTCAGGCGCGCCTCGACCAGCTCGCGCAAGGATGCCTGGGTGTGGTTGTCGTTGTAGCGGATGTTGAATTTTGCGCGCGCCTCGCCGGGGATGACGTTGTTGGCCTTGTTGCCGACGTCCACCGAGGTGAATTCGAGATTGGAGGCCTGGAACTGCGCGCTGCCATGGTCGAGCGGCTCGTCACTGATCGCCACGATCAACCGTGAGATATCAGGCACCGGATTGGATGCACGGTGCGGATAGGCGACATGGCCCTGCACGCCGTCGACATAGAGCGTGCCGGACTGCGAGCCGCGGCGGCCGACCTTGATGGTGTCGCCGAGCGTCTCGACATTGGAGGGCTCGCCGAGCACGCAATGGTCGAATTTTTCGCCGCGCTCCGCGGCCCATTTCAACAGCTTGATGGTGCCGTTGACCGAGACGTCTTCCTCGTCGCCCGTGATCAGGAACGAGATCGAGCCCTTTCCATCGGCGCGCGGCGCGCCGCCATTGGCGGCGAGATGCTCGAGCACGGCTGCCACCGAGCAGGCGATGCCGCCCTTCATGTCGACCGCGCCGCGGCCGTGCAAAAAGCCGTCCTTCACCTCGCCCGAGAATGCGCCGACGCTCCAGGCGTTCTCGTCGCCGGGTGGCACCACGTCGGTGTGGCCGGCGAAGGTGATGTGCTGGCCCTCAGTGCCGATCCGCGCATAGAGATTGTCGACGTCGGCTGTGCCTGCTTCGCTGAAGGTCACGCGGTGGCAAGTGAAGCCGGCAGCGTTGAGGGCTTTCTCAAGCACGCCCAGCGCACCGGCATCGGCCGGGGTTACCGAGGGGCAGCGGATGAGATCGCGGGCAATCGAGAGAGCATCGGTCATGCGCCCCGCTTAACATGCATGCCGCCGGGTGGGCTAGCGCTGGGCGGCACCAATTCGAGCTCGCTTTGCTGGTCCCAGCTTTTTGCAGGGGACGGGCCGTCCTCGGTCTTGGCCAATGGATCAGGACCGAACCGGTTGTCGCCGACGCTGCCTGATACGATGAACATCTCGACAAATCCCCACAGCCACAGGATGGATGCGCCCAGCCAGAACGGAAGCATCCAGGTGGAGTTCGGCAGCAGGTCCGAGAACTGGTTGTACAGGCCGGGCAGGAAGAAGAACGGAACGAGCCACCAGCCACTCCTGTCGCGATCATGCAGCCGCTTGATCGCAGTCGCGAGATAGATCCAAAGGAACAGCGACAAGCCGAACGCCTTCAGGATCAGGTTGGTGCGATCAACGGGCGCCAGCGAGCGATAGGCCCGGGGATCGACCAGCTTGAAGAGGTCGTCGAGGCCGAAGTCGAAATCGAGTTTCAGGGATAGCTTCAACGCCCCCTCGGCGTTGATGAGGTGGATCACCTGAGCAATGATTCCCAGCAAGGCTGCCAGCACCGCGACGATCAGCAGCGCCTGCCACAGCAAGGCGCGATTGATGCGGCCGTCGAAGCGAAAAAGATACCAGGTCCAGTCCATGGCGAAGGTTCCGGGCAGCGGAGGCCGTCCGGTGATTGGTCGCGATGGGGAGAAGGAGGGTTCGATAGGAAAGCCGCCGCGGGCTCGCTTCACCTCGCCCCGCTTGCGGGGAGAGGTCGGATCGCTCTTGCGATCCGGGTGAGGGGGTACCGGTCTCTCGAATATCTCGCGTGTGGAGAGAGGCCCCTCACCCCAACCCTCTCCCCGTAAGAACGGGGAGAGGGAGAGGAGAGAGTCTTAATCCCGCAGCAGCTCGTTGATGCTGGTCTTGGAGCGCGTGCGCTCGTCGACGCGCTTGACGATCACGGCGCAGGCCGTGCTCGGGCCGATCTGGCCGTTCTTCATGGGCTTGCCGGGCAGCGCGCCGGGCACGACCACCGAATATTCCGGCACCTCGCCGATGAAGATCTCGCCGGTCTCGCGGTCGACGATCTTGGTCGAGGCGCCCAAAAACACGCCCATCGCCAGCACGGCACCCTTGCGCACGATCACGCCTTCGGCGACCTCGGAGCGCGCGCCGATGAAGCAGTCGTCCTCGATGATCACGGGCTCGGCCTGCAGCGGCTCGAGCACGCCGCCGATGCCGGCGCCGCCGGAGATGTGCACGCGCTTGCCGATCTGCGCGCAGGAGCCGACGGTCGCCCAGGTGTCGACCATGGTGCTCTCATCGACATAAGCGCCGAGGTTGACGAAGGACGGCATCAGTACGACGTTCTTGGCGATGAAGGCCGAGCGGCGCACCACAGAACCCGGCACCGCGCGAAAACCGGCATCGCGAAAACGGTTCTCGCCCCAGCCCTCGAACTTCGAGGGCACCTTGTCCCACCAGGTCGCCTTGCCGGAGCCGCCGGGAATGACGCCCATGTCGTTGAGGCGGAAGGACAGCAGCACGGCCTTCTTCAGCCATTGATTGACCTTCCACTTGCCATCGGCCCCGCGCTCGGCGACGCGGGCCTCGCCCTTGTCCAGGATCTCCAGCGCCTGGTCCACGGCCTCGCGCACCTCGCCCTTGGTCGAGGTCGAGATGCCGTCACGCGCGTCGAAGGCGCTGTTGATGGTGGATTCGAGGGCGGACAGGGACATCGGGATTTCCTCTGGGAAATGGGAATTTTGACGGATTGGGGCGCTTTTTCGGGATTTGGCGGGGAGGAGTCAAGGCATACTCCGCCGTCGTCCCGGGGCGCGCGAAGCGCGAGCCCGGGACCCATAGCCACGGGCAGTCATTTGGCGAGGATTCGGAGTTATCGATCTCGCGCCACAACCACTCCCTGTGGTTATGGGTCCCGGGCTTGCTTCGCGCCCCGGGACGACGGCGGCTATTTGGGCAACAGTCCCGCCAAAAAACCCGCCAGATCATCCGTGACGTGGTCGACATGGGGCGCGTCCCGGCCCTCCAGTTCCCAGTCCTCCCGCACCACTTCCTTGGTGCCGTCAGGCACCACCAGGACGGTGGTCATGCCGAGCGCGTGCGGGACGGTGAGGTTGCGGGCGAGGTCCTCGAACATCGCGGCTTTGGTCGGATCGACCGCATGGTCGGCGAGGAATTTTTGATAGGTCTGCGGCGACGGCTTCGGCTCGAATCYGGCGGCGATGATGTCGAACACGCCGTCGAAATGCGTTGCCAGGCCGAGCCGCGCCAGCACGGCATCGACATGGTCGACCGAGCCGTTGGTCAGGATCAGCTTGCGCCCCGACAGTTTCGCGATGGCTTCGCCGAGCGCCGGGTTCGGCTCCAGCGGCGAGTGGTCGATCTTGTGGACGTAGGCGAGGTAGTCGTCGGCGTGCACGCCGTGCAGGGTCATCATGCCGCGCATGGTGGTGCCGAAGCGCTGATAATAATCCTTCTGGATCCTGCGCGCTTCCTCCGGGCCGACGTTCAGCCAGTTGCAGACGAACTCCCCGATCCGCGCGTCGACCTGCTGCCACAGATTGACGTGATGCGGGTAGAGCGTGTTGTCGAGGTCGAACACCCAGGTGTCGACATGGGCAAAGGTGCGGGGTGGATTCATCACTGGTCTCTCAATCACGGCATCGCAAAGCGCAGCGTCTTGCCGCCGCTCGACATGTCCACCACGCCAAAACCCGTCGCCGCGAATCCGCGCGCGCCGCAATCGGCCTGCTCGTTGGTCTCGAACTTGGTCTCGCGCGTGCAGAGCTGCCTGTCGCCGCCCCAGTTCAGCGGCTTGTCCTTCAGCTTGATGACGCGGTTGTCGGCGTCGATGGCTTCCGCGAAGCTGAAGATCTGCTTCGGCTGCCCGGTCACATCGGGGTGCAGGCACGTCTTGGGATCGATGCGGTACCAGCCGCGGCTCGTCACGGACTTGCCGTCGTCGGTGGCGACCGCCGCCATCACCTTGTGCGGCGTGTCGTTGCACCAGGTCAGGCCGGTTGCAGAAGGCGTCTGCACCGCATCGACCATGGTCTTGAAGAAGTTCGGCGACGACATGATGTCCGCCGCCAGTCCGCGGCTCTTCAGGAAGGCGGCCAGTGCTGCTTGCGTCTTCGGCCCGTCGACGCCGTCGATCGGCGCTGCGTCGTAGCCCGCGATCACCAGCAGCCGCTGGATGCCGGCGAGGCGCGCCTGCTCGTCGTCATATTCGGAATCCTCGGCGAGATAGGCCGTGAAATTGCCGTCCGCGGCTTGCGTCGGCGTGATCTGGGTGAACGCGGCCTGGGTCTGGCCGCTGCGGCATTGCCGCGCAGCCGCGATGACGAAATTGTCCTGCGCCACGCACAGCATGTCGCTGCCGTTCTGCGGGATCGGCGAGGCGCCGTAGACGCCGAGCGCGCGGGCGTTGAGCAGGATGCGGTCGGCGGAGAGCGTGCCCTGCACCACGACGCGGCAGGTGGCGGGATCGATCCTGAACCAGCCGCGCGTCGCGGTCGCGGCCTTGTCGTCGATGCCGATCGCGGCCTCGACGACATAGGACATGCGGTTGCAGATTTTCAGGTCGGCCAGGGCGGGCGCGGCGGAGAAGACAAACGAAACGGCTGCGGCCGGAAGGGACATCAGGATACGTGTGAGGGTTGAGCGACGATGTCGCCGAGCCCTCAACTCGTCATGCCCGGCCTTGTGCCGGGCATCCACGTTCTTGGCGCGAGATGAGAGGTCGTGGATGGCCGGGACAAGCCCGGCCATGACGGCTTGCTTTGGCCCGCTCATCATCACTTATGGATCAGCGTTCCCGTGCCCGTGTTGGTGAAGAGCTCGAGCAGCACCGCGTGCTGCATCTTGCCGTCGATGATGACGACGCCCTCCACGCCCTGTTCGAGCGCGTAGATGCAGGTCTCGACCTTCGGAATCATGCCGCCGGAAATGGTGCCGTCGGCGATCAGTTTTCGCGCATCCTTCACCGAAAGCTGCGGGATCAGCTTCTTCGACTTGTCGAGCACGCCAGGCACGTCGGTGAGCAGCAGCAGGCGCTTCGCCTTCAGCGCGCCGGCGACCGCGCCGGCAAAGGTGTCGGCGTTGACGTTGAGCGTCTGGCCGTCCTTGGAGGTCGCGAGCGGCGCCAGCACCGGGATCAGCTCGTAGCCGATCAGCTGGTTGAGCAGCGTGAGGTCGACCTTCTCGGGGTCGCCGACGAAGCCGAGATCGATCGCCTTCTCGATGTTCGAACCCGGATCGACGATGGTGCGCGTCGTCTTCGACGCCTTCACCATGTTGGCGTCCTTGCCCGACAGGCCCACGGCCTTGCCGCCGGCTTCGTTGATGTAGCCGACGATCTGCTTGTTGACGGAGCCGGCCAGCACCATCTCGACGATCTCGATGGTCGCGGCATCGGTGATGCGCAGGCCTGCCGCGAACTCCGACTGGATGCCGAGGCGCTTGAGCATGGTCGCGATCTGCGGCCCGCCGCCATGCACCACCACCGGGTTGATCGCGGTCTGCTCGAGCAGCACGATGTCGCGGGCAAAGTTCTTCGCGGTCTCCTCGTCGCCCATGGCATGGCCGCCATATTTGATGACGATGGTTTCCTCGTCATACTGCTGCATGTGCGGCAGCGCTTCGGACAGGATGCGGGCCTGGTCGAGCGGGGAGATGTCGGTCATGAGGCGGATCTCGCTGGCGGGACTGTCGGTGCGCGTTCTATCCGATTGGCGGGCGCGGCGCAAAGTGGGTGTTGCCTCTTACCCTCCCCCTCCAGGGGAGGGTAAGACGGAGCATCACTTCCGCGCCGCCACGGCTGCGAGCGTCACCGCCAGCCAGCTCAAGATCATCACCGTTCCGCCGGTCGGCGCCGCGAATGGAAACAGCGAGTGCCCCGCATATTGCCGCAAGGTGAGATCGCCCGCGAACAGCGCGGCGCCGATCACGAAGCCGAACGCCGCGATGAGGCCAATTCCGCCGTGCAGAAGGCCGCGCGCGAGCAGGGCGACGCCTGCGAGTATGGCAGTTGCGTGAAACAGCAGCATGGCGCTGGCGGAGGCGAGCCGGCTGGCGTCGGCGCCGTGGGCGGAGGCGGCGGCCAGCGCGACGCCGGCGGCGCCCATCAAACCGGCAAGCCCTAGCAACAGGCGGAATGCAGGCGTCACGAGGTTCGCTCTTCCAGCAGCTTCGCCATCGCGGCGCGCAGTTCGGCCATGCCGGTCGAGCTCCGCGACGAGGTCGCGAGCACGTTCGGAAACGCCGCCGGATGTTTTGCCAGCGCGGCCTCGGTCTCGGCGATGCGGGACTGAAGCTCGGACGCCTTCACCTGGTCGGCCTTGGTCAGCACGACCTGGTAGCTCACCGCGGAACGGTCGAGCGTCCCCAGGATTTCGAGGTCGACGTCCTTGAGGCCATGCCGCGCGTCGATCAGCACGTAGACGCGTGCGAGCGAGGCGCGCCCCAGCAGGAATTTGTGGATCAGCTCGGTCCAGGACGCGACTTGCGCCTTCGGCGCCTTGGCGTAGCCATAGCCGGGCATGTCGACGAGGCGCAGGTCCTTCTTGCCGGGGACCTCGAAGAAGATCAGTTCCTGGGTGCGGCCTGGCGTATGCGAGGTGCGCGCAAGCGCGTTGCGGCCGGTCAGCGCGTTGATCAGGCTGGACTTGCCGACATTGGAGCGGCCGGCAAAGGCGATCTCCAGCCCGTCCATCGGCGGCAGCGTCGCAATCGAGGGCGAGGCCCAGATGAACTGCCAGTCGCGGGTGAACAGCTTTCGCCCGGTCTCGATCAGCTTCGCATCTTTGTCGTCGGTCATGCGAAGATCTCACCTCTCGTCATGGCCGGGCTTGTCCCGGCCATCCACGTCTGTCCACACGGTACCCTCCAAAACGTGGATGCCCGGGACAAGCCCGGGCATGACGATGTGGAGGCATTTGCGCCCAACAATGACGGCGCTACGTCGCCTTCTTCGCGAACGTCGCCTTGAGATTGTCGAACAGCTCCACCTTCACGCCGTTGCGGCGCATGATGAAGCTCTGCTGGAGCACCGAGAGCGTGTTGTTCCAGGCCCAGTAGATCACGAGACCCGCCGGGAAGCCCGCCAGCATGAAGGTGAAGATCAGCGGCATCCAGTTGAAGATCAGCTGCTGGGTCGGATCCGGCGGCGTCGGGTTCAGCTTCATCTGGAACCACATCGTGATGCCCATGATGATCGGCCAGATGCCGAGCGCGAGGTAGTGGCCGAACACCGGAATCGTCGTCGGATCGAACGGGATCAGGCCGAACAGGGTGAAGAGGTTGGTCGGATCGGGCGCGGAGAGGTCCTTGATCCAGCCAAAGAACGGCGCGTGCCGCATCTCGATGGTGACGAACAGCACCTTGTAGAGCGAGAAGAACACCGGGATCTGGATCACCACGGGAAGACAGCCGGCGACCGGATTGATCTTCTCCTTGCGGTAGATCTCCATCATCTCCTGCTGCTGCTTCACCTTGTCGTCGGGAAAGCGCTCCTTCAGCGCCTGAAGCTGCGGCTGGACCGACTTCATCTTCGCCATCGAGGCGTAGGACTTGTTGGCCAGCGGGAAGAACAGCAGCTTGACGATCACGGTGACGAGCAGGATCGAGATGCCGAAATTGCCGAAGAAACGGTAGAAGAAGTCGAGGCCGAGGAACATCGGCTTGGTGATGAAGTAGAACCAGCCCCAGTCGATCAGCAGATCGAAATGGTTGAGGCCGAGCTCCTTGTTGTAGCCGCCGAGGCCGGCGAACGGGAACACGCCGACGACGCCGGCTTCCTTGGCGCCGGCGAACAGCCGCGCGTTCGCGGTCGCGGTGCCGCCGATCGCGACGGTGACGGGGTCGAGCAGATAATCAGTCTGGTAGGTGTGGACGTTGCCGACCGGGTTCGACGAGAAACGCGCCTGAAGCTGGGCACTGGTGTCCGGCAGCAGCGCCGAAGCCCAGTACTTGTCGGTGATGCCGAGCCAGCCATTGGTGGCCTTGAAGTTCACCGCCTTGGCTTCGTCGATCTTCTTGTAGGCGTATTCCTGCAAGCCATCGAGATAGCCGATCAGGCCTTCATGCAGGATGTAATAGCCGGAGACCTGCGGCGTGCCGTGGCGCGAGATCAGCGCGAACGGGTAGAGCGTAACAGGCGCGTTGCCGACATTGCTCACCTCGTCCTTGAGCGTGAAAAGATAATGGTCGTCGACCGCGATGGTGCGGCGGAAGGTGAGGCCCTCGCCATTGTCCCACTTCAGCACCACCGGCGTCGTCGGCGTCAGGCTGCCGTTGCCGTCCTGCTGCCAGAGGGTCTGGGCGTCCGGCAGCTTGGCCGTCACGCCCGTCGCCGGCACCCAGCCGAACTCGGCGTAATAGGGTTCTGCGGTGCCCGAGGGCGAATAGAGGATGATCGGCGGCGACTTCGGGTCGACCGTTTCGCGGTATTGCACCAGCGCGATGTCGTCGATGCGGCCGCCCTTCAGCGAGATGCTGCCGGCAAGCCGCGGCGTGTCGATCTTCACGCGCGGGCTGGCTGCAATCGCGCTTTCGCGGGAAACGACCGGCTGGGCCTGGTTCGCGGCCGGTGTTGCCGGCTGGGCCGCGCTGCCGGGCTGCGGCGCGGCGCCCGGCGTTGCGGAGGCCGTCGGCTGCGGCGTGTTCTTCTGGAGCTCGGCCTGCGCCTGCTGCTGGGCGCGCTGCTTCTCCATCGCCGGCACGTTGTAGAAATATTGCCAGGCGATCAGGACGAGGCCCGACAGAATGACGGCGAGGATGGTATTGCGATTGTCGGTCATCACTATTGTCTCGTCATCAATCCGGTTTGCGGCTGGTCGCAGGAGCGGGGCCGGGCCTTGAGCCGTCGGTTCTTGGGCCGCGTCCCTTGTGCGTATGCCGCGCAGGCTTCGTGAACGCTATGCGCAGATCGTCGAGCATGGTGGCGAAGTCGCGCGAGAGCGCGTCCCTTCGGCCGACCAGTACATAGTCATGATGGGGCTGCATCGACACCGGATCGAGCCGCTTCGCCAATTCGCGAAGCCGGCGCCGGATGCGATTGCGCTGGGGGGCGTTGCCGTTCTTTTTGGTAACGGTGAAGCCGATCCGGATCGGGCCGCTGTCGTCGCGGCGGCGGCTTTGCAGGACGAACGCGGGACTATTCGCCCGCGCGCCATTGGCAACGGCGAGGAAATCCGCTCGCTGCCTCAGCCGATCCATGATGAAATCCCAAAAATGGGGGTCCGGCTCAGGCGCTCAGACGCTTGCGGCCGCGGGCGCGGCGGGCGGCGAGAACCTTGCGGCCGCCGGCAGTGGCGAGACGGGCACGGAAGCCGTGACGGCGCTTGCGCACCAGTTTGCTGGGTTGATAAGTCCGCTTCACGGGTTTTTCTCCGCTGACCGGGCAATTTGCCTGTAGAATTGATGATAAAGTCCGGAAGATGCGGCCCAAAACGGGCCCTTTTCGGCCCCAAGAGAGCCGCTCCCGGCGTGCGCACCGGGTCATCGCGGACAATTTGCGCGGCTTATATGCGAGCGTCTTCTTTTCGTCAACGTCGCAAGAGCGCGCTGTTCCGGTGAATATCACTGTTTGTGCGGGGTTTTTAACCCTTGAGGTGGCGACTCGCGATATCAGAGCTTACATCCCACCTTGAGAGATTAGCGATCCGTAATTTGACCGGCCCCCGGCCGGGTCGCATCCTTCATCAGCCAGGCTCTATTACAAAGCCAACAGGGGCGAACTTCGTGGCAGCGACAGACCTCCAGCCGGTCCATGATACGGATCAGCCGGGCCAGCCGGCGATGCGGCCGCGTGGGCCCAGCGGGCTCGGGCTATCCGGCAAGCTGCTGCTGCTCACCGTCCCCCTGGTGATGATCGCCGCCGTCCTGCTCTACGTGCCCGCCATCGCCAACTTCTGGGTCAACCGGCTCAATGACCGCGTCGCGGCGGCCAACACCGCCGCGCTGGTGCTCGACGCCGCCCCGCTCGGCATGGTCCCCGAGTCGCTGTCGCGCGAGATCCTGAAAAGCATCAATGCCCGTGCCGTCGCCATCAAGATGGGGCAGCAGCGACGGCTGCTCGCCAGCGACAACCTTCCCACGGCCATCGAGCATGACATCGACCTGCGCGACATGACGGTGTGGGAGGCGATCACCGGCTCGTTCCGGATGATGCTGGAGACCGGCAACCAGGCCATCCGCATCGTCGGGCCCGGCGTCGGCAACGCCCAGTTCATCGAGATCGTGACCGATGAGCTGCCGCTGCGGCAGCAGATGTATCGCTTCTCCCGCAACGTCGTGGTGGTCGCGCTGATCATCGCGGTGCTGACCGCGGGCCTCGTCTATCTCGTGCTGCATTATCTCTTCGTGCGCCCGATGCGGCGGCTGACCGCGAGCCTGGTCGGCTTCCACGAAAACCCCGAAAGCTCGGCGCGGATCATCGTGCCGAGCCAGCGCAGCGATGAAATAGGCGTCGCCGAGCGCGAATTGTCGGACATGCAGCGCGACCTGATGTCGATGCTGCATCAGAAGAGCCGGCTTGCCGCCCTCGGCCTCGCCGTCTCCAAGATCAACCACGATCTGCGCAATCTGCTCGCGTCGGCCCAGCTTCTGTCCGACCAGCTCGCCAGCGTGCCGGATCCGCGGGTGCAGCGTTTTGCGCCGAAGCTGGTGCGCTCGCTCGAGCGCGCCATCGCCTTCTGCCAGTCGACGCTGTCCTACGGCCGCGCCCAGGAAGCGGCGCCCGACCGCCGCATGATCATGATCGAGCCTGTGGTGCTGGAGGTGCGCGAAACCGCGGGCCTCGCCAGCGACGCCTCGATCGCCTGGGTGGCCGCGATCGAGCGCGGGCTCGCGGTCGATGCCGATCCCGACCAGCTCTTCCGCGTGCTGCTCAACCTCGTCCGCAACGCCGCCCAGGCGCTGGAAAGCCATTCGTCGGGCGACGGCGGCGCCCAGCAGATCCGGATCACGGGAAAGCGCGAAGGTGCCGTCGCCATCCTGGAGGTCTCCGACACCGGCCCCGGCGTCCCCCAGAAGACCCGGGACCATCTGTTCGAGGCGTTCCAGACCTCCGGCCGCCCCGGCGGCAGCGGGCTTGGCTTGGCGATCGCCGCCGAACTGGTCCGCGCCCATGGCGGCGAGATCCATCTGGTCGAGGGCACCATCGGCGCCACCTTCCGGATCGTCATCCCCGATCGCCCCGTGGAACTCCTCTCCATCCGCAACGAGCGGCAGAGGGCGTAGTCGGCCAGAGGCCGAGCCGGGAAATCGTCACCTCCCTGTAAAATCTCCCCTTCCCGGACCTTGCCAATCGAGGCAAGAGCGGTTAGTCAGAGCGCTCTTTCGCACCCCTCCGGCGCTGTCTGGAGGCTGCCTGCGGGCTCAGCCCGCACTGTTTGCGAAAAACGCGCCCGTAGCTCAGCTGGATAGAGCATCAGACTACGAATCTGAGGGTCGGACGTTCGAATCGTTCCGGGCGCGCCACTCAACTAACTTCCCATTGGAAATCAATAACTAGCGCAGATACAAGCGTTTAGCTGCCGTGTGGTGGTCACAAACGGTGGTGCTAATCGTGCGTGTATTGATGGGCGTCATAAAGGACAGACACGGGACGTTTTACGCCCGGAAAACTGTGCCAGCGACACCAACGGGGCTGAGGGCTACCGTCGCTCTTGAGTTGGATAACGGCAAGGCCGTGCAATCGCATCTGAAGAAGTCGCTCGGCACCAAGGATGTCCGTGAGGCCAATATCAGGGCCAAGCCGGTGTTGGCGGAGTTTGACCGCATCATTGCCAAGGCGAAGGCGCGCCTTGCAGCGACCACGGTGCCTGTAGTCAAGCGCACCAGCCTGAACGACACCGAAATCAAGCGCGTGGCCGAGTACGTCTACGCAACGGCGCTGAACGAAGATGAGGCGCTAAGGTTTTCGGGCAGGCTAGAGCTAATAGGACCGCATGGCGAGAATGTTAACGCCGATGCACATGGGGACATACTACGAGATTTTAGGCAGCAGTTTGCTGTTGGGGATGTTTCTTTCGCCGAGCAGCGCGCCCAAAATGCCCTAGCGGCCTTCGGTATCGCGCTGGACCAAAGCTGCACGGCCTATCACAACCTTTGTATCGAAAGCGCCAAGGCGCTCCTTAATGCCCTTGATGACATTGGGCTTCGTTATGCGGGTGCAGTTATTGAAACTCCGCGCCTACCTGATTCCAAAGCCTTAGATGGCCATGGAGAAGGCGGAACGCTGCAAGATGCGCTAGATGGCTGGAAGCGTCACCGGACGCGCCCCGAGCGCACCGTGGACGAGTTCGGGCGCAGCGTGGAGATGTTCATCCAGCTTCACGGCAACATGCCCGTAGCGGCGATCAAAAAGGCCCACGCGCTGGATCTTCGCAAAGCTCTTCAGGACGTGCCGCGCCGCCGAACGGGCGACTTGCTGCGCGCAACGCTTCCTGCGCAGGCCGCTTGGGGCCGCGAGCACCCAGAAGAGCCAAGGATCACCGCAGCCACCATCAACAAGCAACTTGGCGCTGTGCAGTCCATCTGCATCTGGGCCAGCGATAACGGGCTTGTGCCGGATGACACGCAGTGGACTGATCCCTTTAGCAAACTCAGGCTTCCCGAGGAGCGCTCGGAGCGCACGTCATTTGAGATTGCGGAGCTTCAATCGCTGTTCAATGCGTCGGTGTTTACCGAACACGAGTTTCCACTAGGGGCACATGGGGCCGCTGGGTTCTGGTTACCGGTGCTGGCTCTCTTCACAGGCGCACGGCAGGCTGAGCTGGGAAGCCTCACCGCTGCTAATGTGCGGGTGGACGCTGAAACGGGAGTGCCCTTGCTCTATTTCATGACCGAGCGGGCACGGGGAAAGCGCGTGAAGACAGACGCATCCGAGCGCGTTGTACCCGTGCATCCCGAAGTGATCCGATTGGGCTTTCTCAGCTATGTCGAGGAGCGAAGGAAGGCCGATGGCGCAGATGCTTGGCTGTTTCCTTCGGTGTCGCCAGACCGTGGCCGCGCTGGCGTGCCCGCGTGGTCGCAGTGGTTCGGCCGCTATCTTCGTGCTTCAGGGGTCACGAACAGAGCCAAGGTATTCCACAGCTTCAGGCACACCGTGAAGGACGCACTACGCAGAGGCAGGGCGGACCACGAGATGCGCGAGGCATTGATTGGGCACGCACAGGCGTCCTCGGTGAGCTGGGGCTACGGCGCTAACGCCATGTTGTCGCGGTTCGGCGCTGCCGGATTGTCGGACGCTATCAACCGGATTTCCTATCCCGGCCTTGACCTGTCGCGTGTCAAACCGCTCTGCGTACCACTGCGTCCACGCGCCACCACCAAGGCAACCAAAGGACACCGGGCGCATACCGGGGAATAAGGATTTTCATATGATTGTTTGAGGGGCTGCAACGGGCTGGGCCCGAATAGTAGTATGTACGCAGTGGCACTAAAGGACTACCGGCGGGGGCGCTAGGGCAACGCCGGAATAGCAGCGAAAGCATCACGCACACATGACTAACGCCGATACACCAGTTGGCTACAAGTCACTATTGTCAGACGAGACTAAACAGGCTGCCAAAGCGCTGCGCTTGGCCATAGAGCCCTTTGTGGAGCTAAACCCGACGATACCGGCCAGCTACATCATTAGCTTTCTGACGGTAGCTGAGAAAGAAGGGCGCCCGGTCAACGAGTACGCGGGCGAGGTGGGCATCTACAAAGCTGTGATGACGCGCCACCTGTTGGACCTTGGGGAGCGGGATCGACGCGGTGGGGAAGGGATGAACATCATCGAGCAGAAGCGGGACCGGAAGGACCTGCGGGTTAACAGGTCATTCATCAGTGAGAAGGGCGCGAACTTGTTGTCTAAGGTCCGTCGCACCTGGGAACTTAGTCGCAGATAATAGCTCAACACCTGGGGATGAATAGCTATGGCATACGCAGAGACGCGAGACGACAAGCTAACGGGCCTGTGGGTGGGCGAGGTGGATCGCCCAGACGCGGGCAAGGTGTTTAGACAGACGTTCCCGACACGGAAGAAAGCCGAGAACTACGAAGCGTTCGTGCGCAGCGTCAAGCCCGCCCAGATGAAGCGGGCTTTGGCCGTGCGGCTGCCCGCCCGAAAAACTTAGCTGCACCAGCACAGCGCTCACGCGAGAAGGTAACGAGAGGAAGAAGACTACGTTGTTGAAATATGCAATTCCTACTGCCCCCGAGTCGGAGGCACCTAATGGCGCTGAGCTGCGCGATGCTACTTTCGCTTCCCTTGAGGGATACCCATGCACCGAAGCGGCGCAGGCTCTAACCGAGGCCGTTAACGAACAGGTGCTGCATCAATTAGCCCACGCAGAGTTTGGGGGTGAGGCCAAGGCGAACCGCAATAAGCTCAAGCCCGCCATCGCGGCGTTCCTAGCGGATTTGTTGAGCGCTGAAGGCAAATGGATTTATCGGTCACTCAAAAAGGACAGCTTCACGGGGCCGGGGGTCGGCGCGCGGGCCTTCCTTGCTCTCCAGCAAGCCATGCGAGAGCTTGGCCTCGTGGAGCATCATGGCGGTGTCGTTAGTCATTGGGTTCGATTTGACGAAGGCGGACCAGCGCTGGCCAACCGTCGAAGGGCTTCGCGTTATCGTCCTACCAAGAAGCTCATAGCGCTGGCGGGCGAGCACGGAATTAGCTTGGAGAACGCGCTAGACCACTTCGACTATGGCTTGCCGAAACAGCCGCTTCAGAAACGCGCCGCGAGCACACGAGCTGCTGGCCGCAAGATCCAAGGCCAGGTCATGAAGTTCGTTCACTCGGACCTGTCCCTAAAGCTGGAAGCGGACGTGCGCGAGCTGAATGAGTTTCTTGCAAAACAGACCTTCGGTGGGGGCTGCGTACACCGAGGTTACGTGCGCATGTTCCATAACGGCGACGCGGCAGACTTCAATTGGGATCAGGGCGGGCGTCTGTACAGCCAACCGGCAGACAGGAACTACCAACAGCTGAGCGGCGAGAAGCGCCTTGAGATGACCGTCAATGGCTTGCCGGTAGTCGAGATTGATCTGCGAGCAAGTTACCTGACCATCTTCCACGCTTGGCATGGCGTCCAACTCGACAGGGAACAGGACCCTTACGTTATTCCCGGACTAGGCGAGGAGGCGCGGGATGTCGTTAAGCTCTGGGTGGCCGCGACGTTCGGCAGCACCGAACCGCTGCGCAAGTGGCCTACGGTCATTCTGAAGGATTACAAGGAAAAGCACGGCCATCCTCTAGACCGCAACAAGTACCATGCGGTCCAGCTAGGTGAGCTGATAATCAAGCACCACCCGCTTCTGGGCCAGTGGGGCCAGCCGCTAAAGGATGGCCGTGTGCGCACTTGGGCTGATCTCATGTTTGATGAGAGCCGCGTTGTCGTTGCCGCGATGCAAGGGTTGATGCGGGACGGCGTCCCTAGCCTAGCGGTGCATGATAGCCTGATAGTGCCTGAACAACATGAGCGCCAAGGCGCGATGGCTTTGATGGCAGCTTTCGGGGGGCATTTCCGCGTGGGCCATATCCCGGTAAGTCCTAGCCTCAAAATCAACAGCAGGCAGGGAAGCCACCGGTTTGTGCCGTGATGCCCCCGCCTTACGCACCCGCACCACTAGAGCCCAGCCTATCATGAGAGATAGAGGAGGGTAGCTGCTAGCAAACACCCCACAGTGCACCTAGACCATAACGGAGAACGAATTTGACTGTGATCCGTCCACCGGGCCGAACAATAGGTTGGGCGAGAATCAGCGGCCATATAGGTGCACACGGCCGATGGTCTAGCTTTGGGCGGACCAGGGGCATCCCTGCAATGCCCCTGTGGGACTCAAGGAAGCCCGTGAGCGCCATTGACGCTATGCCCAGGCAGTACCGGCGGCTAGCCATAGCGCCCACCAGAGGACTCCGCTGAGTCCCCTAGGGGCATTGGCGCCAGAGTGCCCTTGTGTTGCGCCTTGTTCCTGTTGAGCCCCGGCCTGTTGGGCCCACACGGTACTCCCAGCGAAGCACACCGCCCTGTTCAGCTGAGCAGAGGCCAAAGGCTTTAGCCCGAGCTTTTTGAAAGCGGGGCCCCGGCAACGATGGCCCAGGGGGCCCCACCGGGAGCCGGAGTCCCTTAGCTGCCGATTAGCTGGGCGGCAGCGCCAGCGAGGGAGCTTCCGCATGGGCTCAGCCCTCCTTGCCTTCTAGAGCGCGATAGACCGACGCACGGCCTATCCCAAGCTCTTTCGCGATGGCTGACGGTCCTTTGCCTTCCGCGTGCATTGCCTTCACCTTGGCAGCGTCCACCGAGGGCTTGCGACCCTTGTAGACCCCACGGGCCTTAGCGTCCGCTATGCCTTCCAGTTGGCGCTCGCGCCGTAGGTTGGTCTCAAACTCAGCGAATACACCGAGCATGTCGAGGAAGCATTTCCCCGCCGCTGTGCTCGTATCGATGGGCTGCTCTGTGGCTCGCAGGGAAGCGCCACGGACCTTTACGGTGCGCACGATGTGCTGAAGGTCTCCAATGCTACGCGCGAGCCGGTCGATACGCTAACCATCGGCACGTCACCGGATCGCGGGAAGTCCAGCACAGTGCGCAGCTCAGCCGCCCTGTGGTCGTTGTGCCGCTGCGCTTCTCCGAGCGGATCATGTCGCAGCCTGCCGCACGCGGGGCGCTCTGTTGCAGTTCAAGGTTCTGATCGGTTGTACTCACACGGGCGTATTATGTCTGAGGTAATTGGACTTTCCCGCTCCTCGGACCACCGCTCGCGATATGCCCCTCAGGACTCCTAGGAGACTCGCTGACTCGTTCGGGTGCGCCCGGGCTACCCGGGTAGCTGCCTCGCGCATGGGCTCTCCTACGGACTCCTAGCGCCATGTAACGGTTTGGGGGGCGACGGGGGGCCTTGACGTTCCGCTGCTTCCGTTGCGCCGACTGGCCTGAACCAAAAAGAACGGCGCCCGAAGGGCCGGTCATTGATTTCGATCACGAAAACAGAAAGGTACCAATCAGCAGGCCTGCAGCGAAAGCGAAAAGCCCCGAAGTGCAGACTGAAACGATGCGGACGAGGATGCGAACTTGCTCCTCGTACTCTTCTTCTGCGGTCTTGCGGAACTGAGCCGTCATTGCAGCTGCCCTGCCATCGCCCAGATTTGGCGATGTACGCTCGAAATCATGGCCAAGGCGTGGCCGAGTGACGATGACAGTCCCTCAGAAACCGAGCGCTCTCAAGCGCTGCTTCAGCCGAGCAGCCAAACAATCCAAACCCTGCAGAACGCTCACCTCAGAAATCTCGGGAAATAGGCGTCCCACTCGATAGGGGACCCATCTCACAAGGCGGTTCGGCATCACGGATGCACGGACGCTAGTCGCGGTGGCGCCTGAGGAGGCTCGGGAGCCTGCGGTGCAATGGCTTACCCCTTGACCGACGCACGCCACCCAGAGGAGCACCGAGGCTCAATAGGGGGCACGGTCGGGCGCAGCTTCACCGGCTGATTTCCCCCGAGAAGCACGCTTCTGCCGAGCAGCAGCCGCAGCTAAGCCGAAGGAACTTGAAATCGATCAGGCCATATCGGCCAAAAAGGGTCCCATGGTCGAATATGGGACCCGTTGATCCAAGCATACCCCCGTGTTTGCCAGCAGCAGCGCCGCTCCTCTATGTGCGCTCAAGGATGTTACTGACTGATTTCGCGTGCCACTGGCCACCGCGTGCCGTAGGTATCCCTCGTGCATTCAGTGCCTCAGCAATCTGGCGCAGCGTGTGAGCACCGGCCTTCTGCGCCTCGCGGACGATAGGCAGAACGTTCGCCGCGAACCTGTCGGCCTCGGTGGTCACCGCCTTCACCGCGCTCTTGCGGGCATCGTGAAGCTTGGGGTTGCCCAATGCGACCCCGCGAGCCTTAGCAGCCGAGAGGGCTTGCCGGGTGCGGGTGGAGATCAGGGAGCGTTCCTTCTCGGCTAGGGCGGCGAATAGATGCAGGACGAACGGATCAACATCAGGCCCAAGCTCAGCGACCACGAAGGGCACCTTGTGGGCCATGAGGCCGGAAATAAAGTGAACGTCGCGGCTGAGCCGGTCGAGCTTCGCCACACCCACATGGCACTTGAGCTTTCGGGCTGCGGCCAGGGCGGCCTTGAGCTGTGGCCTGCGGTCCAGCGCGTCCGAGCCCTTGCCCGTCTCGACCTCAACGAACTCGCGGGCCACTTCGTAACCCTCGGAGGCGGCGAAGTGAGCCAGGACATTCCGTTGCGCCTCAATGCCCAGGCCCGAGCGGCCTTGAGCTGAGGTGCTAACGCGGATGTAGGAGATTAGGGGAGCAGTGGGCATGTCGAGGTCCTCCAAGCGATGCTTGTATAAGACCTATACGTCCAATTTGGATTTATACAGAGCCGTTTGGGAATCCCTATGATTCCGTTTTGCATGGCTACTATTGAGGGTATTCTGAGGCAAAGCCCACAAAATCCCCTGCCTGTTGAGATGTTACGGAGGTTGTGTTTCGTCCATGGACATCTAGAGGCAAATCATGAAGGTTGGAACACCGCGCGAATTTAACGATCATCTGCGGTCGATAGGCAATGTGATGAGCAGCGATGGCAGTGTGGCAGTCTGGTGTATCCATAGACCCGGTGCGCAAGGATGTACGGCGGAGATTCACTGCAACTACTGGCGGGTAGCTGGAGACGTCGAGTTCAAAGGGAAAAGCGGCGGGGTTCGCGACTTTTTGGAGCTAGGTATTTGGCTATCCGAGCCGATGCTCATTGAGAAGGTAAATCTGTTCCTGCCGCAACCAATGGCGAAAATCGAGATAGAGGATTGTGCGCCATATTTCGCGCGCGTCGAAATCGCTCAAGGCATCTTCAATGAGCCGCTGACAAGCAATTCGAGAAGAGGTCCGCAAAGTGTGGAATTGATAAAGGATGGCACTTCCTTTTGCCGTATCCACATGTTCATGAAAGAGCAGGGGAAGCTTGATCCGCGTCAGCTCGAAGTGTCAGAGAATTCAGATGGCACTTTGCTAACGATTACGCGGCACGCTATCGATGAAGTCTGCACAAATCTCGTGCCTGGATGTCCTGCGTATTTTCGCCTTCGCATGTATTTTGACAAAAAAGAACCGTTTGTTCGTACTATTACACCGCGTGACCGTTATTTTCAGAGCGGGTTTGAAGAGGTGGAGTACGTTGATTTCAGGCTCAATGAGGCTCGCACCCTGCCGATCCGTGTAGAAAGCCTGATGCGCGCGGATGGTGCTGGTGGGCAGCCGGTCCCGCTTACGCGAGTGGCGTTTCTGACGGCTATCCCCGTACTGGCCGATCTAACGCTAAGCAGCAGGGAGCCCCACAAAAGCAGATTGCTGGAACACGATTTTTGGAACGAGTATGTTCCGAGCGGAATTCCGGACGGGATGATGGTGTATCATTGGCGGGAGGACGATTTGGCGGGAGTCGAAGACTTCTCTGCTTTCGTTAAGCTGCAGACGCGGCGCACAGGGCGCCAGATTCTTCAGAACTATTTGATTATTGCTTTTGCGTTTGGCGTCTTGGGGAATCTCGCTGCGTCAGCGATTGAGCCGTGGATTTCATCGATGTTGAAGGCAGCTGCGGCGGCTGGGAATTGATGATAACCCCGACAACTATCGTCTCGGACCGACTTTTCGAAGCCCTGCCCCTTCGTGATGAGGAGAAGGAGGCGCTCGCGTTTTTAATTCCTCTCTCTCACGATTACCCGGGCATCGAAGCTTGGTTTCGGACGAAAGTTGTCCCGGGCTTAAGAAACGACAGCAGAGTATTACTTCGTGTCGAACGGCACGGACAACTTGTGGGGTTGGCCATCGGAAAGCGTGAACCTGAAGAGAACAAGATTTGCACCGTTCGGATTGCTCCGAGCTACTTCGGACGCGGTATCGGTGTTCGACTTTTTGACGAAGTGCTGCGCTGGCTGAACGATGACAAGCCGCATCTCACAGTTAGCGAGAGCCGGCTGCCTGCATTTGAGCGCATCTTTGACTTTTACGGGTTCAACTTGACGTCGGTCCAACGGGGCCTGTACGTCCCCAACGCTTCTGAGATTTCCTACAATGAGAATAGAGTATCGGGTTTGTGCCCAAGCGGGTCAGTTGGAGTTCCTGCGGGATGCCATTCTGATGATGAGCGCATCTAGGTCCCGGTCACGCGAGACTGTCCCCACCTCAAGAGGCAAGTTTAGCTCGCCAGCATATTTTTCGCAGGCTGTTCGCGCGATAGTCATCTGAAATTGCAGCTCTTCGACAGTTCGTGATGGCCGTGAACGCGCATCCTTTTGTCGCCGCTCAAATACCAATTCAGGGGATGCCTCTAGCAGGATCAATCCGTTAGGCTTCAGGGCGCGCACTACATCAACCGGAACCTCGATGAGTTCGTGGTCGTTGTCGATTACGCTGTGGGCGTCGATCAGGATATCGGCGTCTTCGCGGTCGAGGCGAAAGCGCGCCAGTGCGGTGCCTAGAAGAGTTTGATTTTGCAATATGCCTTGAGCATCTTCGGTCCGCAGAAGGGCGCTAGCAGTTCTTTTCACTTCTTGCAGCAGAGCCCCAGCGCTCGTGTGCAAAACCGTCGGATGCCGAGCGATGTAAGAGGCGCAGGCAGTGGACTTTCCCACACCTGAGATGCCGAAAACGATGACGGTCCCGATTTTAGAAGAGTTCGGCTTGTTCAAATAGGGGTGCTCGCTGATTTCCGACGTACATGAATGACTGAGGCGGACTGAAGTTCTTCATCACGTGAGAAGGATTGATGTGTTTCGCGAACGGTCTAACGGCGCCAATTTTTAGGGCGTATGCCCGTGTTCGCCCACAGAAATAGCCATCATAATACTCCTTTGAAATGCCCGAGCCCGAGCGAGTCTTAAGCCACAGCTGTTCCGGGTGATCTTCTAAGATGTCTGCAATGTCAAACTCCCCGACTAGGCGCCCGACAGGTCTTGTGCAGTAGATCAAGACCGTCTTGATGTCGCGACGCGAAAACATCTTCCGTCTGAATTCAAACGTCTTTGTACCGGAGATAATGTTCTCGACGTGTACAGGCCTAATCGACAACAATACGCGCATTTACATCTCCCATCTCTACAATCGCGCGAAATTGCGTCGGTGTTAATTCTCGAAGGTCCCACCTTGGGTGTACGCTTATATGAGCCTCTTCGAGTAAGCGTCCACGGGTAATACGGCGATTGAATGCAACATTGTACGTCATACGTGCGACATACAAGCGGTCGCCTTCATCAAACTGTTCTCGAAGCTCTTCCTCCGAAAACACACTATGTGGAGCAGTGTATTCCAGAAAAGCTTCGACCCCCGCGAAGTCTTTCTTACGACGAACCTCTTCGATGATGCAAATGGACGATGCGACGGAGCGGTAATGGGCCGGTCCCTTGTGATCCGTCGTTCGATAGATGACTACTGCGTCTCCAGGCGACATGCGCGTGAGCGGTATCTTACCAACGTAAACCTTATGAATTGTGTTCGTGTGTGAAACGTCTCGGACGATTTCGCGCGCCTCGTTGTTCAATATCGAGTCAGGTAGAAGCTGGGTATGATACTCTGGATAAACCGCAAGCAGCCAAGACCGTCGGCTCTCCGTATGCACGAAAGGATAATCGCTTAGCATGTTGCCGGAAAATCTATCTAAGCGTCTTACATAGACTGACTCTTCTCCGCTGTCGGTTGTCTTCGTGCCTGCTCTCTCAAAGCCATACCGTTCAAAGAGACGGATTAGCTCCTCGTGCACGTCGRAAACGGTGACGTAGACGCCGTTCATGTTTTCGGCGATGGCTGTGTCGAATATTTTCTTCAGCACTCTTTCGCCAAGTTTGGTCCCGCGGCCCTCAATCTTCAAAGTGCCGACCTTCAGCCACCTAAGGTGCGGCAATGGAGGATCTACGTCGGGAACCGGACCTATCTCAGGCTTGAGGTAGATCATGCCGCTCATCGCGGTGTCATCTTCGACCACATAAACGTCGGCGTCTGCTTTGCGGGCGAACCAGTCTGCAAAATCAACGTAGCCTTTCTTAAGGCTGTCGAAAAAAGGATCATCAAGTCGAAGTTCACGGAATTTAGTTAGCCGCAGCTGCCTTGAAACCACGTCCGCCCCCCAGCCGAGTGTTTGCAACCTTTAGCGTGATTTGGTGGCTGGCGACAACCTGTCTAGCGGTGCGAGAAGGTCGACTTTAGATTATCGTCGAGGCCTGAGGGAGCACTTACGACGCGCTCAGTACGAAAGCCGGCCGAAGCGGTTCCCACCCAACTGTGCCGAGGGCGGCGCTCGCAGGGAATCCCGGCGATTCCGTTTTGCATAGCTCTGGCGGGCTGCGAGCCTTAGCAATCCGCTACTTGTCTAGGCTGTGCTGTGCCGTCTATGGTCCCCACCAGCATTCGCAAAGGGCCGGGGGGCCTCACATTGTCTTATTCGCTTGACGGTGCTCAGCCGCATGTGCGGCGGGGTGCGTCGTTACCCGTCCGATTTGACGGGCGTAGTTCGTCGTTTGGATTTGGCCCGCTGTCTCCTCGAATGGTGGGTGCAGGTGGCGATGCCTTCCGGCTAGATATTAACGCGCTCCGGGCGCTTTCAGTGGTGGCTGTCGTTGGCTACCACTTCCAAATATCGGGGTTCGCCGGAGGATTTGTCGGCGTCGATGTCTTCCTGGTGATAACCGGGTACCTGATGACGGGTAAAGTGCTGACCGACCTCACTTTGGGTCGTTTTTCATTCCGTGACTTCAGCATCATGCGAATACGCCGCATCTATCCTGCGCTTGCGGTTATGACCGCTTCGTCGGTCGTTGCTGGCTGGTTCGTGACCTTGCCACGCGAATACTTGAAGCACCTGCTGCAGGCGTTGTCTGCGCTGACATTCGTGTCGAATTTTGCTTTCGACAGCGACAACGGCTATTTCGCCATGGCGGCCCAGACCAAGCCGCTCTTGCACACTTGGTCTCTTTCGGTGGAGTGGCAGTTCTACATCTGGATGCCTTTGGTCGCATCGCTGATCTGGCGTTTCGCTTCCGGCTCGAAGTCTAAAATCAGCACAGTGATGATTGCGCTTCAGGTCGTCGCTGTCCTCTCCTTGGCGTGGTGTTTGTGGGAGACCCAAAGCGACGCGATTGGCTCTTCCTTTTTCTCCTTGCGTGCCCGAGCTTGGGAACCTTTGGCCGGTGGATTGATCGCTGCCGCAGAAATCAGGCGACGATCCAACGGTGCTTCCAAGATTCCGTGGCTGGAAACTGGGATAGTCGCCACCGTGGGCTGGGCGTTGGTCGCGGTTTGTATCGTCTATCCGCTCCCTGAATCGCGATGGCCGGGCGTTCTTACAGTCCTGCCGATTCTGGGCGCGGCAATGATAGTCAGTGCGCGGCAGTGGACCGGGGAAGCGAGCTTGCTCGGGATGTCTGCCATTCAGCGGTTAGGCGATTGGTCCTACTCGCTTTACCTTTGGCATTGGCCGATTTGGGTCTTCGCACTAGGGTGGCTGTCCTTGCGAGGGTATGGCGTAGACGCCACGCAAAAGGTGCTGATGGTTTTGGCGTCGCTGGCGCTCAGCATCGTCTCGTATCGTTACGTGGAGCAGCCAATCAGAATGCGACGGGACTTCTGGACGCCGCGAAGGCTTCTGACGAGTTCTGGCGCAGCGTTCGCTCTGTTGCTCGGCTTCATCGCGCTGGCTTCCTTGACCAATGGTTTCCCAAACAGGTTGCCGGATTACCTGTTGCCAGCCGAGCTGGCGAGAAGGACCAACACACCTCGCGACGAGTGTTTCAGGAACGCCAACTCCACAAAGCAGGCGGCCGAGACCTATTGCAGTTTCGGTAGCGCGGAGGTCGCCGGAAAGCCTTCCGTAATGCTGTGGGGAGATTCGTTTGCTAACCAGTACCTTGAGCCAATTTCTTCGGCTGCGCTTGCCAACGGAATCCATGGATTGATCGCAACCCAGAGCGCGTGCAGGCCCTTCCTTGACGATCCTGTTAGAAACTCTGCAGATCAGCAGCCGTGCCGTGATTTCAACCGCAGCACGCTGGACTACGTGCTGAACCACACTGAGCCAAGCATCGTTGTCGTTGGCGGTAATTGGGGAAATGCTCTTGAGGTCTCCTCGCTGGCTGACCGACTGCTTTCCTCCGGCAAGACCGTTGTGCTGATCATGCCGCTACTCAATATTGGCTTCGACCTGCCACAGCGATGGATTGAGAAACAGGTCCGCGTTGGGGGAGCCATTGGTGAATGGAGGGTGGACGCCGATCCTAGTCTGACGATGAGCGGCTTCCGAGCCGAAATCGCTCAAGACCTCCACAAGCACTGGGACAATCCGCGACTGGTTATGGTGGATCCCCAATCGGTGGTCTGCGAGCAAAACCAATGTTTTCTCGTCAGGAACGGGCAGGCCAACTTCCGCGATACAGCCCACATTTCCAATGTCAACGCGATCCAATTTAGGGGCCTATTCGATGGTGCCTTTAGGTCGGCCCTCCGCGCTGAGAGTAAAGCAGATAAGAAATTAGATTGAGTTGGAAGATCAGGCGTATGGATACTCGGGGGCTTACGTTCATCTATGTCGAGTACGGGGATCTTGAGCGTCTTTTCTTGGAGTTGCGATATAGCTTGACAACCTTGCTATACTTGCAATTCCAGCGCCCCGTAGAGGTTGTTGTTTATACGGACAAGCCAAGTCGCTACTTGGATCTGCCTGTTAGGATCGTCGACATCTCAAAGAAAATTACAGAGTTCTCTCGCAATGGTCTCTATCATCATCGCATCAAGCCTTGCGTTCTCTTGGAGGAAATGAGGAACAATCCGAATTTCTGTGTCATGATCGACACGGACACATTCTTCCAAGAGGGCTTCTTCGAAAAGCTCTGGTCGGCGCTAAGTGAAGGATCGATTGCCGTGGACCGTTTTCACGGACGTAATCCGTTCCGCGCCATTTCGGGATTTCGCACTAATCTGCCTAATGCTGGACCTTACGAATACGACACAAAACGATCTGTTGAGTATAATAGCGGGCTAACTGCAGTCGACCCAGCAAGGCATATTCCGGTTCTGAAAGATGCCATAGCTTTGATCGATGCCATGCTTGATCATGGCGCGAGGCTGCTCACAATCGAGYAAATCGCATTGTCCGAATGTCTGCGTATCCACGGAATTTCCGTGGCCACGATGTACCCGGTTTTCAGGCACTATTATCGCGTTGCTCACAAGCGTTACATGCAATCGCAGCTTCGATGCTGGGCCGCCGGACAGAGAACAGGCTTTGAGCCGCAGCCGCCAACGATCCAGTATTCCCGCTTTCGCGTTCGGTACTTTCGAATTGCGGCTAGACTCAAGGCGATGTTCGGCAAAGACGTGGAAGCAAAAATGAGGTGGAGGTGAATTCATTGCCCAACCGATGCGTCTTCGGTGCAACTAAAACTTCCATGATGTGACCGGCTCATGAAGGACGTAAAGCAGAAGCGTTTGCAACGTGCCGTTAGCTCCCTCTCAAGAGAGGACGCTGCGAAAGGCTTGATGATGAGTTACCGGATTGAGCGAGCGGCCCGACGGACCATGTACGTTGCAATAGTCGTTGGGAGTTTGGCAGTCCTGGCATCGATCTATGGAATCGTGTTCCCGGTACGTCTTGCATGGCGGGGGG
>NZ_JBFRFR010000065.1:0-51996 GCF_052114925.1 Bradyrhizobium sp. 2TAF36
CCATCACCGCGACCAAGGATGCGGTGAAGATCTCGAACCTGGTCTCGGGCAAGAGCGGCACCTTCACCGTCGACAACGAGGGCACGATCTCGTCGACGGGGACCGGCAGCAATGCCGGCCAGGCGCTCGATCTCGACGACATCAATTCGAGCGGCGCCAATACCGTCATCAACAACGCGGCAACCGGAATGATCTCGGCGGCCGATGCCGACGCGATCCGGCCCGGCGCCAACGCCACCATCAACAATTACGGCCAGATCGTCAGCCATAATGCCTCGGCGGCCTCGGACGGCAACGACGCGATCGACTTCCAGTCGGTCAACACCGGCGGCGTGGTCAACAACTACGCCGGCGGAATCATCGACGGCGCCCGCCACGCCATCAYCGGCGACCAGCCGATCACCGTCAACAATGACGGCACGATCACCGGCCGCAGCGGCTCCGGCATCAACATGGACAGCGCGGCTAACACGACGACAACAGTGACCAACCGCGGCACCATCACCGGCACGGCGGTCGGCGGTGCTGACGCCGACGGCGTCGATGTCGACGGTCTGGTCTCGATCGACAATTTCGGGACGATCGCAGCGGTCGGCCTGACCAGCGGCGCCAACGGCCTCAACGAGGCGCTCGCGATCGGCGGCGGCTTCGTCCACAACGAGGTGGGCGGCCTCATCATCAGCGATCAGCGCGCGATCACCGTGGACGACAGCAATGACGGTAGCGCCTTCGGCGTCATGACCATCATCAATGACGGCACGATCCGCGGCAACAACGGCGAGGCGATCTCGATCGTCGGCACCTTCGGCGACACCGTTACCAACACGGGCGGCATTTTCGGCAGCATCGCCACCGACGGTGGCAACGATACGCTCACCAACAGCGGCTCCATCATCGGCGACGTCTCGATGGGCGCAGGCGACGACAGCATCAATCTCGCCACTGCTTCGATCGTCACCGGCACGATCGACGGCGGCGACGGCGTCGACACGCTGGTGCTGTCGGGAAGTGGCTCCGGTTCGCTCCTTGGCACCGTCGTCAATGTCGAGAAGCTCGACGTCCAGAGCGGCGTCTGGCGGATCAAGGATGCGTCCGGCTATTCCGACATCCAGGTCGAGAGCGGCGCGGCGGTCGTGCTGGAGGGCTCGGCCAATGGAATGGTGGTTGCCGCGGGCGCCGCGCAGCTGGTGTTCGGTCTGGCCTCGAACTCCGTGATCTCGGGCAATCAGTACATCCAGATTGGCGGCTCGGCCGACGGCACGACGATCGAAGCCGGCGGCGACCAGGATATCCTTGGCGGTGGTATCGCGACCAACACCACCGTGGACGGCGGTACCCAGAACGTCTTCGGCGTTGCGATCCAGACCACGGTCGCGAATGGCGGCTTCCAGCACGTTCACAACAATGCTTTCAACACCATCGTCAATGCCGGGGGTGAGCAGAACGTCTACATCGACGGCAGTGCGACCGGATCCACCATCAATGCCGGCGGCATCCAGATCGATTGGGGCTTCACGATCATCACGACGATCAGCGGCGGCGGTCAGTACGTGTTCGGCTCGGCGAGCCTCACGACGATCAATTCGGGCCTGCAGGCCGTCGAGAGCGGCGGCACGGCCTCGGACACGACGATCCATGGCGGCGGGCAGGACGTCTATTTGGGTGGAACCGCGATCAACACCACCATGGATGGCGGCGTCCAGTCGGTCTATGGCGGCACGGTGGTCCAGACCACGATCAGCAATGGTGCCCTCCAGTATCTCCACGGCAACGCGTCGATCACGACGGTCAACGCCGGCAGCCAGCAGAGCGTCTACGCCGACGGCACGGCGACCGGTACCACGATCAATGCCGGCGGAGTCCAGGTCGATTGGGGCGCCGCCAACGCCACCATCGTCAACGGCGGCGTGCAATATGTGTATGGCAGCGCGACCGGCACGACGGTCCTGTCCGGCACGCAGTACGTCCAGGCCGGCGGCAGCGCTGACGACACCACGATCGGCTCGGGCGCGCTTGCCTTTGTCCATGCGGGCGGCACGATCGACGATGTGATCTTCGCCGGTCCCAATGCCTCGCTGGTCCTGGCCCAGGCGTCGGCCTTCACGGGAACGATCTCCGGCTGGCAGGACCATGACAGTCTCGATCTCGGCGACATCCAGTTCAGCGACGGTCTGACCTCGATGGCCTATGCGCAGAATGGCGACAACACCGGCGGCACGCTGACGGTCTCCGACGGCACCCACGTCGCGACGCTGCACTTGCTCGGTCAGTACAGCGCGGCCGATTTCGCGCTGTCCTCGGACGGGCACGGCGGCACCCTGATCACCGATCCGGCGGTCGCGCAGCAGGCCCAGCTCGCGCCGGCGCTGCACGGCTGAGGTTGCGAGAGGCGGCAGCGGCGATGGCAGGGTTTCCCTGCCATCGTCCAGCGTGAGCCAGTCCGGCAGATTTCCCCTCCGGATACCGCATTTTTGCAAACCGCCCCCTGCTAAGGGGCAATGGCGCCTGTGCCCGCTTCCCTATAATCCTGCCTTCAAGTCTTGAATCTAGGGCTTGGGGGCGACGGTTCGTCGCCCCACCAAAAAACGTGCGGGAGGAAGCATGCGGAAACTCATTTGGGCTGCGGCATCGGTTGCGGTCTTGACCGGGGCGTTGGCCCTGACCGGGCCGGCATCGGCCCAATCGCCGATCATCATCAAGTTCAGTCACGTCGTCGCCACCGACACGCCGAAGGGCAAGGCGTCGGAGAAGTTCAAGGAGCTTGCCGAGAAGTACACCGGCGGCAAGGTCAAGATCGAAGTCTACCCGAACTCGACGCTCTACAAGGACAAGGAAGAGCTCGAGGCGCTCCAGCTCGGCAGTGTGCAGATGCTGGCGCCGTCCAACTCGAAGTTCGGCCCGCTCGGCATCCGCGAATTCGAGGTGTTCGATCTGCCTTACATCCTTCCGGACCTGAAGACGCTGCGGAAGGTGACGGAAGGCCCGCTCGGCCTCCGGCTGCTCAAGCTGCTGGACTCCAAGGGCATCACCGGCCTTGCCTATTGGGACAACGGCTTCAAGCAGATGAGCGCGAACAAGAAGCTGGTCACGCCCGCCGACTACCAGGGCGTCAAGTTCCGCATCCAGTCCTCGCGCGTGCTGCAGGCCCAGTTCAAGTCGCTCGGCTCGCTGCCGCAGGTGATGGCGTTCTCGGAAGTCTACCAGGCACTGCAGACCGGCGTGGTCGACGGTCAGGAGAACACCTGGTCGAACATCTATACGCAGAAGATGCACGAGGTGCAGAAGTACATCACCGAGACCAATCACGGCTACATCGGCTACGTCGTGATCGTGAACAAGAAGTTCTGGGACGATCTGCCGGCCGACATCCGCGACCAGCTGTCGAAGGCGATGAAGGAGGCGACCGACTTCAACAACGCGCAGTCGCAGAAGGAGAACGACGACGCGCTGGCCGAGATCAAGAAGAGCGGCAAGAGCGAGATCATCAAGCTCACGCCGCAGCAGGACGAGGCGATGCGCAAGGCGATGGAGCCGGTCTACAAGGACGCCGCAGGCCGCGTCGGCCAGCCGCTGATCGACGAGTTCCTCAAGGAATCGAAGAGCACGACGAACTGATCCGGATCGACCATCAATGAAGGGGCTTCCGTGCAGCCTGCGCGGAGGCCCTTTTTGTTGCAAAACATTTCAGTTTGCATCTGAATGGACATTCAGGGGAGTTACATCTTCGTAAGAACGCTCTCTCTGTCCAAGTTGTAAGTTGCGCGTCAGCCGTCCGGCGCTCATCCTCACCGGCATCCTTCCAGAGGAGGTCCGTATGAGGAAGTTCACCATCGCCGCCATCGCCGTGCTCAGCATCGCCGGCTCGGGCGCGGTCTATGCCCAATTTCATCGCCCGTGGATGGAGCACTTCCGCCACGTCCGCATGAACCCGGAGGACCGTGCCGCCTTCGTCGACGCGCGGATCGCCGCCGTCCATGCCGGGCTGAAGCTCAACGCCGACCAGGAGAAGCTGTGGCCGCCGGTCGAGGCTGCCGTGCGCGACTTCGCCAAGCTGCGCATCGACCGCGCCAACGCGCGGATGAATGCCGGCCCGGGTGATGCCGGCAAGAACGCCGACAAGCCCGAGGATCCGGTCGCCCGCCTGCGCCAGCGCGCCGAGGACATGGGCGCGACCTCCGCTGCCCTGAAGAAGATCGCCGATGCCGCCGATCCGCTCTACAAGATGCTCGACGAGGGCCAGAAGCGGCGCCTTGCCGTGCTGACCCGCCACCGTGGCCCGTTCGGCGGCGGCGGGGACGGCCGGTCCCGACACTTCATGGAACGGGGCATGGACCGCATGATGGAGCGCGGCATGGACCGCTTCCACGGCGACCGTTTCGACCGTGACGGCGGCCCGGACCGGGATCGCGAGGGCCGGCTCTGAGCCACCCCGTATTTCCCGAGGAATTAGCCCCGGGATTGGCCTTGGCGAAGCCGCTGGAATCCAGCGGCTTTTCGCATTTTCGGGCCTGTGGAAGAACCTTGGAAAACATGCGCCACATCGCTTGCCATACCCGGATCGCTTTGCTAAACGACCGGCCTCGCAAGGCATTGACCGCCTTTCGGGCGCATAGCTCAGTTGGTAGAGCAGCTGACTCTTAATCAGCGGGTCCCAGGTTCGAGCCCTGGTGCGCCCACCACCCAGTCACAGGTATCGAACCTTTGACTTGGCCCTCCTAATTTTTGCGCTGAATTGCGCGCTATTGGTGACTTGGTCGCGTCTCTGCATGCGGTCTCAGCTGCTGAATCCCAGACTTTCGGCGGTTCGTCTCTGCCTTTAAAAATCTCGTTCCCGGAATCGAACCCTGACTCGGCCCTTTCCGGGTTTTGCGCTGAATTGCGGGTCCTATTAGCGAACTGGTCGCGCCTCAGCTGGCGAATGTCCCGACTTTCGTCCGTCCGTTCGTTTCCTGTCTCGCCGTCTCCGAACCATTCGGGAGGAGTGCCAGCTGTCTGATGGACTTTTGGTGCGGATCGACTAAGCAGCGCCCGAATGCAACGCAAGCCCTCTCAATTCGGATCGAGACCGAGGGTTTGGAATTGAACGTCCCAATCTGGGTCGGGATCTCGCAAGCGCTCTATGTTGACACCTCGAGGAAGACGACCTTCGATAGCCGCCCTGACGAGCGAGGGCGCCAGAAATGCCAGCGACAGTGTTAAATTGATCTGACGCGTCGTGCACCGTTCGCGCTTCGCGAGCTCTTCGCTGCTTTTAACTGCACTTGCGGTGATCTCCTCGAGCCATCTTCGCCCGCGAGCGATGGCGGCGACTAGACGAACGCGCCGCTCGGCGCGCTCCGGGCGGATTTGTTTTCTCTCCGCCCTAGCAGGCAATAGGATCTTTCGGCTTCGTTTGGAAGCCGGCTTTTGCCAGGGGACAGATAGCGTTATCATATTAGATGATCGATCGGTTGGCTTGAGAGATAGTACCAGCTGAGTTCGGTGAACCTGAATGCGGGCGACGAGATTTTCGAGCCTGTCCCGATCAAACCCAGACAGGTGAATTCGATTGCTGCTTACTAGGTCCTCATCCGCAATGTGCTCGCGTAAAGCTTGTACGACAGTGCTTTCGATTTCTTGCGCTGGGACACGCGAGACCGAACCAACGTCGGCGGTTCGAGCTTCGCCGTGCAGGCTAGGGCGAGATACATAATATCGGTAGCGCACGCCAGCCTTGGTGGCGTGAGTAGCTGTCATAACGTGTCCCGCATCGTCATAAAGGAGGTCTCTCAACAGGTGGTTTGACTTGCGCCGCGATAACGTCGTGTGGCCTTGCTGGGCGGACAGCTTTCGTTGAACGGCTTCAAAGAGCTCCCTGTCCAAAATCGCCGGCTGCTCTCCCGGTAGGATCTCGCCTCGATAATTGACCTCGCCAATAAAAAAACGATTGCGGAGCAGGTGGGACAGTGTACCGCGTCCGAATGGAATGCCTCCGCGGCTTCGTCCCGTGCGAAGGGCCCGAGCCTTCGTGCAGATTTGTCTGTCTTTAAGGTCCCGAACTAGTTCGTTAATGCTGGCAACCTCAAGATATCTCCGGAAGATCAATCTGACGCGTTCAGCCTCTTCTTCGACAGGCTTGAGTTTGCCATCACTAAGCGCATAGCCGAGAGGCAAGGGACCTCCTACCCAGAGACCCTTGCGTTTTGAAGCGGCAATCTTGTCTCGGATGCGCTCCACGACGAGCTCGCGTATGAGGCGTCGTCCTCGACGACGAGCATCGCACTGGCGACTCCTTCAACTGACGGGTGGAGCGCTTCTGCCGACAGCAGGCGCTTTGACCGGCGCGGCAGGCCCGCTCTCGCAAGCGGGCTTGCCGGTAACCGTCAGAACCCAGAATAGTAGTCGTTCACCGCTCTTGCGCGTCCCGGGTCGTTCCAGTCCCAGGCATTGTCATTGCCGTACTTCGGCGCGCCCTGAAGCCTGTCGGCGGTAAGATTGGTCCGGTAGCCGCCAAGACCTGTGTCGTACTTCAGCGATTGCCAGGGCAGGGGGTAGTGATCGTCCCCGATGCCGAGGAAGCCACCGAAGCCGAGAACCGCGTACGACACTTGGCCGCTGACCTTGTCGATCATGACGCGCTCAATCGAACCGATCTTCTGGGCGTCGGACCCATAGACCGCTGTGCCTTCGACCTTGTCGCTACCGATCAGCGTACCTGTTTCACGCCTTTCCGTTTCCATCGTCGTCTCCTCCTAGAAACATTGACGCACGACAACTGTGATCGAGAGGCGATCGTTCCTACGTTTTAAAGGTTCGGCGGGAGAGCTATGGAAAAGCGAGCGACGCGGCAAAAACTGATCTCGTACTTCGCGCGTCGCGATGAATTCACCACCCCCGACAACCGGCGCAGCGGAAGGTCACAGGATTTCCAGCCTGTCACCCTGTGCGGAAAAATGAGGTTAAGGTAGTGGCCGGGGATCCGCGACGCGGCTTTTGTGCCATCGATTGGAATGAGCCATCCACTCGGAAATCGGCTCGCCATCGCGATGCCGGCCTCCAGCTTCTGCACCAGCCCAAGCCGCTGCGGCCCCGAACAGCAACGCTGCAGCCGCCGAGAAGGCGATGATGATACTTGCCGCACGAGCCCTCGAGATCGCGCTCTTTGCATTTGCCAGCGTCGTATCAACTCGCCTCTCGGCGTCCGTCGCTGCGAGCCCGGTCAATGCAGTGACCTGCTGAACAAGATAGGTGCGATCCTCGGGGAGGACGCCGCCGTGACTCGAAGCAGTTGCTAGAATTCGCGCGGCTTCAGCACGCTCACCCGTCAGATCAACGTTCGGCGGCCGCCGGGGCGCACGGAAGAGATGATCAAGCTCGTAACTTAGGATCGACGGTTCGGTAGCAGACGGCGGTTGAGTCGTTGCGGACGGGCGGTTTGCAGCACCCGCTATCAGCGCGGTCAGAACAGCTCCGATTAAGACCGCGAGCGCCCAGGCAGCAACGCCATGCAGTCCGTCGCGCGTCTCGATGTCATCGGTCGCGGAAGCGTAAGGCGGCCGCACGCGCCCGGCAAAATAGCCGCCGCAGCCAAAACTGATGAGGGACTGAAAGATCAGGTAGACGCCCGACAACACCCATAGCGCAACGGAAGCATCTCTCCAGGTCGGCGCAGCGGAGGCCATGCCCAGTCCAAGCGCTGTTCCAAAGGAGATCAGTATCAGGGACAAACTCGTAGCGACGAAGGCTCCAACAACGATGGGTGTCCACTGCAATCCCCAGAGCCTGGTTAAGTTGGATGCGGTGGCTGTTTCGGATGCGATCCCGGAGATTGGTTCAATGGCCATGGCGTCTACCTGAGACCGAGTAGAGACAAAATGAACATGACGATGACGATCAGGCCAACGAGATAGATGATTCCATTCATGCGAAGTCCTCCTCTTCGCCACTTCAATGCCAGGCGTGCGTAAGGGTTCCTCGATCCAGACGTTTCCCGCCAGGTGGCGCACTCGCGCGACTCCGGTCGTAAAAGAACAGCCGCGTTGCCGGGGTAAGACAACGCGGCTGGGAAGCAAATCCCCGGAGGAGCCAGGCTTACTTCCTGTTGCTTTGGGGCCGGCCTGATCGCTGCCGGGACCAGAGCCGCCCCGGCCGGACGCGTCAGGCTTCATCATTCCGCCCTTGGTCATGCCGTACTTGTAAAATCCTCACATGCCGTTTCTCAAGGTCGGGGAGACGGCCCCGGTTGGGGGGCTTGGGGGCAAGTAGACCGGGGCTGCTCCGCCAGCATCGGCGGCGATGCCTGGCAGGTCCTCAATTGGCCTTCGGCGCTAGTTGTTCCGCGCCGGTCGATGCAGACGCAGATTCGGCGTCGGTCGCCGGCAGGAATGCGAAGCTGGCAGCATATTTTCGCGTCTGGGATGCGCCAGGCATTGCCGTATCTCGGAATTGGCTTATGCGCGTCGCTGACTGCTTGGATGTCGGTAATGCTGTTCTATTGAAGTGGTTCTGCCGCAAATTCATCGATGCGGGCGACCCTTACTAGCCAGGAGGGTCGTTTCCTTTCGGCTCTTGTAAGAGTTTCGGCATGTGTCCCCGCGGTTCGCGATCACGTGGGGCAGGGCGCTCGGATGGGACGCGGCCAAGCTTCGGCTGCAGCTCGACGAGATCCGTAAAGACGTCGGCCTGGCGGCGCAGCTCGTCGGCGATCATCGGCGGCTGGCTGGCGATAGTGGAAATCACCGTGACTCGCACGCCGCGGCGCTGCACGGCTTCGACCAGAGAGCGGAAGTCGCCATCGCCCGAGAACAGCACCATCTGGTCGATGTGTTGGGCGAGCTCCATGGCGTTCACCGCGAGCTCGATATCCATGTTGCCCTTGATCTTGCGGCGGCCGGATGCATCGACAAACTCTTTAGTCGCCTTGGTGACGACCGTGAACCCGTTGTAGTCCAACCAATCGAGCAGGGGACGGATCGAGGAAAACTCCTGATCCTCGATGACTGCGGTGTAGTAGAATGCCCGAAACAGTTTCCCGCGGCTCTGAAATTCCTCCAGCAGGCGTTTGTAATCGACGTCGAAGCCCAGGGCTTTCGCCGTCGCGTAAAGATTCGCGCCATCGATGAAAAGCGCAATCTTGTTAGTCGACGCGGATGACATGACTTGCGGGCCTTCCAGAGAGCCGATTTAGGTCTTCGCCGAGAGACCAGCAATTGAACGAAGGACTACGAGACGCACGAAAAATACTTTAAGCTTCAAGCAATCGCATGGCGAGGAGGAACTCCGTAGCCACAAAGAAGTTAGCCCATTTAAAATTCTTGAGTAATGTGGCTATTTTAGGTGGTCGTTTTTGGAGTATGCGTCTCATGAGCGATGTGGATTTTCCTGTCTTTGATAGTTCGATCACACGGCGCGGTCGCGGCTGGCGCTGGTGTGTTTCTGGCGAAGCGGGTAAAATCGTCCTGCAGGGTACTGAGCGCAGCCGACCAGCGGCACAGTATATGGCTGCACGAGCGACTTTTTTGCTGCTCCTCACCGCGTCGTATTGGAGACCCGGCAATGTGCCGCTTCCGGTTGACGTATACCCGGTTGAGATAATTCCCAACGTGCGCCCGAACTCAACTGGCCTGAGATAGCCAAAGGCCGATTGCGCTTGGTTGCTCTCGGACTCTCGGAAAAGGCTCTCCATCGCGGCGTTCATGAGAGGGCTCGCGCAGTGTGGCGTGGCGCGTACGGATCTAACAAGAACCAATTCGTTGATTGGAAAAACGCTTCCGGTGCGTAAGCGCTGGGAGTGTTTGCGTCTGCGAGAACGAACGACGCCGGCAGCCCTATCACGTCGTACTCAAATGCCACCCCCTAGGGGGCATTCTCCTCGAACCGTTTCTGCGGCATCGACACTGGCGAAGACCTTGATTTGGTCGACGTCGCCGACCTGTTTGGCGGTGTTCACGTAGACGAAGACGGTCATTGATCCCACTTCAGCTTGCGCCGGCTTAGGTCTTTGGAACGGATCGGACTTCCTGCGGGTTAAGCGCGACAACCCTGGGAGTTTGCCGTGAAACTAATCCTACTATTAGCAACCGGTTTCGCTGTCTCGATTGCTGCTGCGTCGGCGCAGCCCGCCGGCTCACCAAGCGGACGTGGGGCGGTCAATGGTGACCCGGCAGCCAGCTCGACGGCGCCGAGCAGAGACCCGCGTGGCACCACTGGCATGTCGCCTGGTTCGAGTAGCGGAAGTGGTACGTCCACTTCTGGCGGCAAAGACGACAATGGAGATCAGGGTCGAGACAAAATGCCAGACAGCAACAAGACGGTCCGGCCCGAGAACCAGCAGCCGGCAAAGCCGCACTAACGCCTAAATTCCCGCGTGGATCGACTCTCGAAGTTCTGGTGTCGCAATTCGGACGGAGCAAGCGACCTCAGCTTTTGAAGGGGATAGCTGAGGCCGCTTGAGCTTCGGAACGGAGGCGAATCCAACCGACGCTCAGCGAGGGTAGGCTGCATCCATTCCCACGCATGGTCCATTTGTGAACAATGCCGCCGCGATGTTAGCGCGCGTGCTTTACGTCTCGTGAACGTCCTCCGTCTTGCGCGAAGGGCCTCACGTTGAACTTGCCGAATTTCGATAGGCTTCGGTATTTCAACGGAGGTGTGCTCGGCGTTCATCCAGAACTATGTTGCCGCGCTCTGAAGTGAGCGAGGAAATGACGGGCCGCCGCAACAAGGACAATCCGCCTATCCTCATCTGCCAAGAATGTAGGCGACCGATGGTGTATCTCGCTACACTTCCGAAGATTGCTAGCCTGCCCGCAGTACACGCTTACTTGTGTCGACCATGCCAGCGGGTCGATAGCATTACGTTGAAGTAGCCGACGCAGGCATCTTTTAAGCTAGCCGTCCTGGCACCGAATGCCGAAATTGTCGCAGATCAACGCAAAGGCTTCCTTCGCCTTTGCATCCTCAAAGCAGAAGCGAGTGCCGATGTCTGCGCGATCGGTCCACCACCCCAGTTTGCTGCCCTTCGCAATGCGAGCAGCCTCTCCGCGCAGCAAATCCAACCGTTTTCCAGCCGCGTGAACGACTAAGCAATTTTCCCTTGTCATGAATGCGGTCCTCAAAAATGAAACAACGACACCATTTTGATTCCGACAAAAAATGAAATGGTGTGGCGGCTGGGGTGCTAGAACGAAGGCCGCACCAGGGGGACTGCTGCGACCTCATTCTCGAAAAAATTCGGGTGAAATGATCTAAGYGAAATATGCAGCCATCCCCGGTGATCAACAAGCTACCGCAGCTCGGTCGCAGCGCAATGTCAGCTAGGTCACACCTGGAAACCTATTTAATGCGCAGGCACGACTTGCTCAGAAGCCCTTCGCTTAGGCAGTCTGGACTGCTTCGTCGCGCGCTCCTCGTCATGACAATCCCTAATAATTCTTGACGGCCGGGCTAAACACCAGCCACAGCGCGATTGACACCAGCCCAAAGCAGCCGAGCAGCAGGAAGGTCCGGCCGTAGCCGATCCATTGCGCGATCCAGCCGCCGAGTGCGGGACTGAGGCTTGCGCCGATCCCCTGCACGGTGATCACGGCTCCCTGGCCGAGATTGATGCGGCCGCTGCCGTTGAGCGAGCGCGCGACCATGCCCGGGACAGCGACAGTCTGCAGTCCGGTCCCGATGCCGTCGAGCACCTGCATTGGTACAACACCCCACCATCCCATGACGAAGAAAGCGAGCACGCCGCGAACAGGCAGCATCGTGAAAGAGACCAGCAGCACTGGCCAGTAGTTGCGCTTGCCCGCGACTTGCATGCCGACTAGCGATGTCGCGATCATCACGCCCTGCGCGATCACCACCGTGATTGCTACGAAGCTCGGACCGTCGGCCTGTGCTTCTGCGACGGCCGCAAGGCCATAGAGCGAGACGACGGCGGCGTTGCCGAGATGGAAGATCGCGAGCGCCAGCGCCAGCACGAGCAGCGGCTTGTGCTTGAACAGGATGGACAGACCACTCGGCGGGCTATCCGGATCGTCCTCCTTGCCGCCGCGCGCGGCGCGATCGTCGATCRCCTTGGCCGGGATCATCAATACGCAAGCCACCGCGATGGCGCCAAAAATCGCGGCGAGTACGAACACGGTCACGTAGCCGAATTTGTAACCGAGATAGCCCGACAGCGCCGCGCCGACCATGTTGCCGGCATGGTTGAATGCCTGGTTGCGTCCGTTCAGCGCATTAAAGCCTTTTTGATTAGCGATGCCGAGCGTGATGCCGGTTACTGCCGGCACAATCGCGGCACTCGCCAGCGATTGCGCAACCTGCGAGAACGTCACCGCCCAGAAATTCTGTGAGATCAGGATGATTGCGGATGCCAGAACGACACAGATGCCGGGGATGACGACCCACAGCCGCTTGTTGCGGCTAGAATCGATGAAGCCGCCGATCGGTGTCGTTACCAGCATGCCCGCGACATTGCCGATCGTCATCGCGGAGCCGATCAATCCGGTGGCCCAACCACGCTCCTGCAGGAATACGCCCACGAACGGCCCGATGCCCGACTGCATGTCGGCCATGAAAAAGTTGACGGCGTAGAGGGGCCAGATGCGGGAAGGGGAGCGCGATATCATAGAGAGGCCGAGCGTGAAGCTGCCGATCGAATAGAGTCTCGCGCAAGCGGACATGGCCGCCGATTGGCCGGAGCGGACTAGAAAATAACCTGTGCCCATCATGTTAGTTCCGCCGACCTTGGCGATTAGAGTGCAACGACGTCACCTCGCTAATGCCTCGCGCTCATTTCTGGATCTCTGCCATGCCTCTCTGGACCTGGCGGACCCTCCCATGCGCGGTCCGTTTCCCGGCGAGAGGTTAGCTTATGGCGGCGAGCTCGAGGAGCTTCCGCGCGGCGGCCTTGGGTTCGGCGTTGGGACGTTCCCCGACGAGTTTTATATTGCGGCCAAATCTTCTTTCACGCCACGTGCCACGATTCGCAACGCGCCGTCTGCAAGCGGACGCTGAAGTTCTTTGGCGGGTGGATGGCGTTTACCTCAAAGTTTGGTTTAGTGGTTAACCGCTTACGTCACGAAGGGCGAAGTTCGCTCTACGGTCGGCGGTGGTGCGTCAGGCGTCGGCGATCAGTGAGGCGATGTCCTCGAGCGGACGCCGGCTGAAGTCCTTCGCGAGCTCCCCTAAGATCTTGTCTCTGAGGTCGCGATTGAAGTGCTTGCGCATCTCGCCCAGGATTCTAGGGTCGGAGACAAGGACCAAGTGTTCTATGGTCCCGTCCAGGCTGAGCTTGTTCAGGAAAGCCGCCGTCGCTGCCGCGAAGTCGTCCTCGACGAGCCGCCTCCCGTCGGGGTTGGCTGAGCCGGTACGATGCCGCGCACCCGAGCCCGAGTGGGCGGACTGAGGCGGAGCCGCCGTGATCTCGACCAAGTGCACCCCAGGTTTCACGCCTGTATTGTGGAACAGGCGGATCGTCTCGCCGTCAGCGACAGCTACTGTCGCACCGGTAGGCAGAATCATCGAAAGACCTCCCGTTCACGATCCCGCACTGACACGGCGGGCTATGTACTTGTCAGCCGGCGTGTTGCTGCGTCTCTTAAGCTCCCGGCACGGAACTCCTCAGAGCAGGGCAGTACAACGACCGCCGTAAGGAAGCGGCGCGGCGCGCACGGCGATCTTAGCGGCCGAGAAGTCGGTGCGCTGGAGTACGCCTCCCGGCCGGTCGACGATCGGTCGAAGATTGAGTCCATGGCGGTCGAAAGGAAAATCACCTCTCGCTATGGAGTCGATAGCCGACCGTTATCGGAATGACTGAAAGACGCTTGGCGCCGCGGCGGGAGCACGGCGCTTCCCTCTGCGAGCACTCGCGCAAGCCGTCGCCGGAAACCCCGCCTTTGCCGAAGCTTGTTCGAAGGCAGATGGAAGCTTCGGCCAGGATGCCTCGGCACTCCTCGCGACATTGGAAGCGAGTGCACCTATGCGATGTCGGGACGGCCGGCGCAATTTTCCGCGGCGTTTGCCCGGCGTCGTCTCGACGCGGGTCGGCTACGTCGAGAACGCCACCCACCGCAACCGCGCCACGCACGCGGCAGCGATGGAGATCGCGTCCGTTTCGACCAGGACGAGCTTCAGCGATCGGCAAGAGTTCTTCTTCCAGATGTCCCGCGCGCCGCCGTCCCCGCCCCTAGGGGAACGTCAGGCCGAAAGCAGCCGGATCGGGCTGCTCGCCTTTCCGGGGGACCAAGAAGCGCTCCAACCCACCCGGCACGAAGCTGAGCAGCAGGGTCGCCTGGTCGCCGACCACCTCGATCGTATGCGGCACACCGCGGGGAAGAGCCGCGTAGGCGCCTGGCCCCACCTCGATACGGGCATCGCCGACCCGTGCGATTAGCTTCCCTTGCACCACGTATAGCAGCTCGTCCTCGCGCGTGTGGGTGTGCAGCGGCGGTTCTTCCCCGGCCCGCACCGTCCACAGGACAGTGCCATATTCACCTCCGGACTGGCTGCTCTCCACCTTCATTTCGACGCTCGAGCCTCCGCTCGAGGTCACTGTCTCGCCGCCGTGCGGCGCCGTGAGAACCGGCTTGTGAACTGACATTGTAACCTCCTGATTGCGCGTCGGATGAGCCCGGCACCGTGCAAGCATGGAATTCCGTGCGGCGAATTGGAAATGACGTCACGCCATGAAATCAATAGCTGCGCGTCATGATGGCGGTTCGCTTTCCGCACCGGATTCGCGTGCATCCGACGTTGACTGCTCGAGCAGATCGGTCAGCATCCTGATGGCCTCCGTTGGCTTCAGGACTTCGCTCTCACGTAGCTGTTCGATCTTCTCATGCAGCAATCTGAGCTTCGCCCTACATTGATCCGGTAGTCTCTCCCTACGGCTTTGCGATCGATATCTTGCTGCTTTTTGTGGCTTAGCATGATGATCAGCGCTGCGTTGCCGCCTGGGCGCCGCGGCGTGCCGATAACGGTCGGCTATCGACTCCATGGCAAGAGGTGATTTTCCATTTTTCGGTGCTGGACCCAATCTTCGTGCCGTCGTCGCCCGCCCGCGTGTACGGGCCGAAGTTGGCGTACCGTTGGACGATCGCAGGCCAGGAGTTTCCCAGATGCTGATCAAATATTCATCCGACATTTCCTTTCCCGGCGAGGTCGAGAGCCCTCTGCCGGAGGATGTCGTCGTGCTTGCGGGCCGCGCCGGCGTCGCGCTTGGGGTGCAGCGCCCACTCGGCGTGAGAGTGCGGAGCGTCAGCGGTCACGGCAGCGGTGTGATCGCGTCCAGGCGCGTGGAGATTCCGGTCGTCGGGGGCGACGGCGAGATCTCCGGGGTCCTGTTCGGAGCCGCCCCACGGACCGGCACGCGCGGCGCGGCCTTCGCCCGCGGTTCGGAGGGCGAGAGGTCGATCGGGGACGTGGCGCCGTTCGTCGTCCACGACATCAACAACCTTCTCGCCGTGATCGGCGGCGGCCTGCGGCTGCTCGAGTGCCAGAGCGATGCCGCGTATCGAGCGGCGATCGTTGGCAAAATGCAGGAAGCGATTACGCGAGGCGTGTTGCTCCGCCGTCAGTTCCTCGATACTGCGCGACCATGCCGCAAGTCGATCGACGGCTTTGTCGCAGGCAGTCGTCTCGCAGCGATCGCGGGTACGCTTGACTGGGCGTTGCGCCCGGACATCACTGTCCGCACCGAGATCGCGCCCGACTTATGGACCTTCAATGCCGACCCGGAAGAGCTGTACTTTGCGCTCCTGAATCTCTGCCGAAACGCAGACGATGCTATGCCGGCCGGCGGCACGATCACCGTCGCGGCGCGGAATGTCGAGCCGTTTAGCGCGGACCGCGGGTTCGTTGAGATTGTCGTCGCCGACGAGGGGGAGGGCATGTCTGAGGAGGTCCTGTCGCAGGCGTTCCTTCCATACTTCACGACAAAGGCGGCTGGCGGCGGCAGCGGACTCGCGCAGGTTCGGCACTTCGCCGAAGGACGGAGCGGTGCGATCAGTATCGAGCGCGAGCGAGGTGGCGGCACGCTGGTCCGCCTCTTTCTCCCGTGTGTCGACGATGCGGGGGGCCGGAGCAGCTTTGTCGGTACGCGGATCACGCGCACGCCGTCATCCAAAACTCACCGCGGTCAGTGACTACCGCGGTGCGGCAGGAAGGCCGGATATGCGGAAAAGCGGGAACGCGCCCGCGGGCGCTTCCCATCCGGCGAGTCACCGTGAATGCGACGCATGGTCGGGGCATTTCGACATCGAATCGACTACATCGCAGCACTCCAGGAATGAGATACGACTATGTTTTCCGTGATTTTCGAAGCCCTCCCCCATAAAGGGAAGTGGGATAATTACCTCGACAACGCCAACATGCTGCGCCCGGAGCTGGAGCAGGTCGAAGGCTTCGTCGACAACATCCGCTACAAGAGCCTGACACGCGAGGACTGGATCCTTTCGCTTTCGAACTGGCGAGACGAGAAGTCACTCGTCCGCTGGCGCATCCGCACGCGCCATCACGAGGTCCAGCAGAAGGGCCGCGACGAAATACTCGCAGATTACCACCTCCGCGTCGGTCAGATCACTGCCGACAACAAAGTGCCCGTGGGTTACGCCCTGAGGGAACAGCGGCTCGATGAGACCGAAGTCGGGGAGGGGATGACAGTCCCGCTGATCAACGCGACGCGCCCCGCGGAGTGGAAACAGACCGACAACCCGTACGACTGCGCGGAGTGGCTCGGACTGAACCCTTGGGCCGCCGACTTCACGTCCTGGGACATCTTCGAAGCAGTGCTTACGCCTGGCGACCTGATTCTGCTCATGTCCTGGAAGGACGCCGCCGCAGCGCAGGCTTACGAGAACGCGTCCGCGCCGAATGACAAGGCAAGGGTTCGTACAGTGCGGATCGTGCGCGACTATGGGAAATACGACCGTCGCGAGGCACCTCAATACTACGAAGATGCCAAGGGCGGCGAGACCCTCCATGCCTGACGTCGCTCCGTCGGGAAGGGCCATGCTGCCGCGAGTTCGACTCTGGTCTCGCTATGCCGCCCGGTCCCGCGTTTAGCCAGGCTTGGCGAGAAACAGACGGTTGGCCGTGGCGAAATATCGTTGAGGCTTGCTCCGCTAGTTGTCGCACGATTGATTTCTGCACTGACGAAGGCGACGAACATGGGTACACGGCGGCGCCGCCGCCCGTCCGGTTCTCGCCCATCTCGCATGCACTAACCTGGCTCTCAGAAACTCCTGAAAGCGTGTCCGTGCGTCCTAATCAATAGGCCGAGCCGTTCCAACCTGCGCACGCAAGTCGCATCTACTCCCCATGATCGCGACGTGCCTGTCACGCCGTCGATTGCAAAGGCTCGTCTCTATCGACAGCCGCACCTTGACGGAGAACATAACAACCCATGGAGCTTCATCAGGTTCGCTACTTCCTCGCCGTCGCGTCCACCCTCAACTTCACCCGCGCGGCCGAGCAGTGCAATGTCACGCAGCCCGCGTTGACCAAGGGGGTGCAGAAGCTCGAGCAGGAACTCGGCGGCCAGTTGATCTATCGCGAACGCCAGCTCACCCAACTCACCGATCTTGGAAAGGAAGTCCTTCCGATGCTGGAGCGCACACTGGCCTCGGCAGAGGCGGTGCGTCGCCGAGCCCAAGAGTTCCAACGCAAGGACGTTGCGCCACTGAAGATTGGCCTTGCCCCATCCATCTCGGCGTCGCTCGTCCTCGATCCGATCGCAGAGATCGCAAAGTTCGTCCCTGGACTTCACGTCGAGCTGCGCGAGGGCGCGGCGAAGAAGCTCGTCGACCTCTTGCTTGAGGGCGAGATCAACGTCGCAATGGTCGGCGACGTGCAAGATGTGCCCGCCCGCATCGACGACTGGTCGCTGTTCGAGGAGCGCTACGTTGTGGTTCTTGCGCCGACACACCGGCTCGCAAATCGTCCCTCGATCGGCATCGACGACCTCCGTGAGACCATCTTGCTGGAACGCGCCGACTGCGACGTGGCCCCGAAGATCCAGAAATCGTATTTCCCCGAGAGCCCGCCCCAGCTTGGCCACTGCAGCGGTCACGACCTGCACCTGCAGCACATGGCCGCGGCCGGCCTTGGCGTGATGCTCGCGCCCGAGCACATGCCGCGCCTTCCGACGCTCAAGACCATCCCGCTCGAAGGCAACCTGGTTTCACGGGAGGTACGCCTACTGGCTGTGCAAGGGCGCCGCTACTCCCCGGCGCTGGACGCATTCGTCAAGGTCGCGCGGCTTCGCGACTGGTCGGTCGAAGCCCCCGACCGGGGCGTGCCGCACGCAGCGGTCCCGGTGGTGTCGAGGGCGCCCGCATGACCACGACACGCACGCCGACGGCCAGCCGCTTCCAGCCAATCGATCCTCAGCCCGATGACTCCCAACCGATGTTAAATCAAACCAACAAGACACTCGCCCGGATCCGCACCGAGTTGTTGACGACGTTCAGCGCTGCGGATTGGGAGTCATACAACCACCTCGTGCGCTGGCTCCGAGATACAGACGTGGCATCGCACGCTCTGAAGGTTGGAGATGACGCGCCGAGCTTCCTCCTGCCGGACGCTGATGGCCGTCTCCACTCCTCCGAACGCCTGCGCCGCAAAGGACCGCTCGTCCTGAGTTTCTTCCGAGGCGGTTGGTGTCCTTTCTGCACCGCTGAGCTTTGCGCCCTGCAGGCTGCAAAGGATGAGTTCGAGAGCATCGGTGCGACCCTCGCAGTGGTGACACCCGAGACGAGGGACTTCCCGCGGCAGCTCAAGCGGAGCCTAGGCTTGGACCTGAAGGTGCTGTCCGACGTCGACTATGGCGTTGCCATATCGTATGGCGTGCTATTCCGGGTGCCCGACGAGACCAAAGCGCACTATTCCAGGCTAGGATTCGACTTCGGCGCCCGGCACGGGTCACCGGAGTGGATGTTACCTATTCCCGCGACCTATGTGATTGACGCGGAAGGCCGGATCCGCAGCGCATTCGTCGAGCCGGACTTCACGATACGAGAGGAGCCGGCGCAAATCCTGGCCTCGCTGCGCCAGGCCGCTTCCACGTCCGAGTGAGGGCAGTAGAAGGTGGAGAGCAACATCCTGTCAATCCGGCGATGAGGCGGTCTGAAATGCCCCTCGACGACGGCGCACTCGCAGCTGCCTACTACGACGTAAGACGGTCGGGTCGGCGCTCACAGCGCTCACGTACGACGATATCTTCTGCCTATCGAATACATGTCCAAAGAGAATTTCTAATTTTGTCGGCCGAGTCCGATCTTTAGGGCTGGCTAGGCCGAGCGCGCGGTTGGCCACACAGCGATTGAAGTAATGATTGAAGCCGTTTCACTGGATCAGAGTGCACAGCGCGCGAGCGGTAAAGGAGATCCCCATGAAATTATCGAGGACTATCGGCCTCGCTGTTGCCGTCTCGCTAGTCACCGGCGCCGTGGCAGCGCTCGCGCAGATCAACGGAGCTGCTCCGGCCGGCCCGACCGCGAACGTGGTAGACGGTGCTGGGCACCTGCGCGTGCCGGCGGACTACCGAACCCTCTACCAAGCGCTCGGCACCTGGGCGATTGCGGCTGAGAGCGGCCAGGGCTCGAATGAAATCCACGCCGTCTACGCATCCCCCGGGGCGATCGACGCCTACCGGAAGACGGGGCATTTTCCGGACGGCGCCGTTCTGGTGAAAGAAGTCTTCGCGACTTCGACCAACGAGATGACCACCGGCACGGTAAGCCACGCCGACAAGCTCAAGGGCTGGTTCGTCATGGTGAGAGACAGTAAGGGAACGCACCCCGGCAACCCGTTGTGGGGCGACGGGTGGGGATGGTCGTGGTTCGACGCGGACAAGCCGCTCAAAACCACCTCGACGGACTACCGTTCCGATTGCCACTGGTGCCACCTGCCTGCCACGGCCACGGACTGGATTTATGTGAATGGATATCCCGTCCTGCGTCACTGACCGACGTTCAGAGTAAAAAGCGAGCGAATGGAGTTCGACGTGTCCCTCTCGGTCTATGACATCACGGTCCCTGTCATGGTGCACGGACTGAACGTGATGGACGACTATCTCGACCACGCTCAAGCACTCGAGCGGACCAGGGGATATGAGCCTGGAAGGATCCTTGGCGAGCGGCTCGCGTCCGACATGCTGAGCTTCGGAGAACAGTTTTCTGTAAGCTGCAATAAGGTTGACGCCCACATGGCGAAGCTGATGCAGCGCGATGCGCCGGCTCCCCACAGCACCCTCATGATGTACCCGGCACTGAAGGGGCGGCTCCTCGAGACGCGCGGCTTCCTGCAAAACGTGCAGCCGGGCGAGATTGCCGGCGCGCAGTCCCGCACATACGAACTGACACCGCCTATCGTGCGCGGGTGGTTCGGCGGCGACAACTACATCCGGCACCTGGTGCTACCCGACTTCTTCTTCCACATCGCGATTGCGCACGCGATCCTTCGGCACCTCGGAGCGAAGATCGGGAAGCGCGACTACCTCGGCAACCTCAGTCAGCAGAGCGGAGGTGACTACTCGTGAGCGGCGGGCGCGGTGCGCGACACGAGCCGAAGCTTTCAAGGTTCACGCCGGAAATTGCATACTGATGGGTGGCGTCGACGGTCTGACGGCGGCTCAGCGCCGCTGGGTAATGCTCTGCATCTTGCTTGGACTTAGTCTAAGTTCCCTCGGAAGCGCGATCGTGAATATCGCCTTGCCAAACATCTCGCGTTCATTCGCAAGTAGTGACGCCGCGACCGTTTGGGTCGTGAATGCCTATCAGCTTTCGGCAACGGTCTGCTTGTTGCCCGTTGCAAGTCTGGTCGAATCACTCGGTCTGAAGCGCGTTTATACCGCCGGCCTGGCAATTTTTGTTTTCGCGTCGTTGGGTTGCGCGTTCGCTCCAACATTGCCGATGCTGGTGAGTGCGCGCCTAATTCAGGGTGCCGGGGCAGCTGGAGTTTCTGTGGCCGGCATGGCATTTGTACGCGTGATTTATCCGCATCACATGGTCAGCAAGGGCTTCGCGTTAGTCGCATTAGCAGTGGCGATACCTGGAGCATTGGGCCCCACCATCGCGGCGGCAGTACTTGCCGTGGCAAAATGGCCCTGGTTGTTTTTGGTGAATGTGCCATTCGGCCTCACTGTTCCGCTATTTATTGCTGCTGCACCACCAGACGTTCGGGTTGCGCGCTCTCTCGATCTGATCGGGACCGCTCTCAATGCGCTGGCGTTCGGGCTTTTCGTCGTCGGTGTCGGCACGCTGGGTACTGGCGATGGGCGCATTGCGACGGGAGAGATCGTAGCAGGACTTTTCTGTCTTGGTCTCTTCGTTCGACAACAGCGCCGGCACCCTGTGCCAATGTTGCCATTCGATCTTTTCCATATACCCCTGTTTACCCTATCGGTGTGGACATCCGTCTGCTCCTATGCCGCACAAATTCTGGCTTACGTCTCCTTGCCGTTTTTATTTGAGACGAGGATGCATCTTTCGGCCGTGGAAACAGGTTTTCTTCTGACAACCTGGCCGTTCATGACTGCCGTCACGGCCCCAATTGCCGGCCGCTTGACGATCCGCCATCCCGCTTCGGTGATCTGCAGCATTGGTTTGGCGCTGTTGGCGGTCGGTTTGCTCCTGATGGTCTTCTTGCCAACATCTCCGGCGAGATTGGATGTCGTATGGCGACTGGCTCTTTGCGGTATCGGCTTTGGTCTTTTTCAGACCCCGAACAACACGGCGATGATGACGGCTGGACCCGTAGGGCGCAGCGGGGCCGCAAGTGGGATGAATGCCTCGGCTCGCTACGTCGGATGGTCACTTGGTTCCGCGTCGGTCTCGCTGATCTTCGGCTTGGGCGGAGACCAAGGCGCCGTCTTTTGTCTGGTCGCCGGAATGGCCTTCGCTCTGACGGGAGTCGCTACCAGCAGCGCTCGTCGGTTCAGATAGCGTCCAAATGCGGGACGCAGCACCTCGTCGGAGGTCGTTCGGCGATATCTGCGCCATGTGCTCGCCGCTGCAGACAAACGTGGCTTGTGACAAGCCGCTGCTGAGCTCGTGGTTCGAGAATCAACAATCAGCCATGGCGTTCCGCTGAACACGGCTTCCGTTAAGTTCAGGGTGTCTGTCAGTTCTAATGAAATATCGGATTCGGTTGAATTCCGTACTTTCTAAGTTGCGTCCGCTTTCGCCATCACCGGTGTCGGGGTCTTCGAGGCCGCAAAGGCGCCGCCGATCGAGGTCGCGGCGGCTATGGCGAGGCCGACTTCGTAGCCGGACGAGAAAGACGCGACGCCGGCGGCAAGTGCCACCCCGGCGAGCTGCGCAATCCGGCTCGCCGCATTGTTGATGCCGGAGGCGAGTCCTTCGTCGGCCTGATCCACACTCGACATGACCGACGCGGTGAGCGGCGCCACGAGCACAGCGAAGGACAGGCCCAGCAGGGTCATAGGTCCGATCACGCCGAGCATCAGGGATTCCTTCTCGCCAAGCGCCATCAGGATATAGGCGAGTGCCGCACCGAGCGGTCCCGCGATGAGCATGGCCCGCGCGCCAATCTTGTCTGCCAGCCGGCCGAAGAGATTCGACAAGAGCCCCACGCCAAGCGTGAAAGGTAGGAATGCGAGCCCGGCATCGATCGACGACAGGGCGCGGCGATCGATGAGCTCGAAGGGTAGCAGAAAGAACATGATCGAAACCCCCGCATAGACCATCAGGGTGACAACGTTCAGCCCGAGGAAGGCGCGGTTCTCCGCCAAGCGAGGTGGCGTCATCGGGTGTTCGCTTCTGCGCTCCCAGAACGCGTAGACGGCGAGCCCGACAATGCCAAGCCCGGTGACAATCACGAGCACTGTGCCCGACGGGGCTGAAGCGCCCGCGGCGGCCTGAACTTCACCGGGGCCGATTTGGCTAAGCGCCCAGGCAAGCGCCCCGATCGCCAAAGCGAGGATCGCGGCGCCAATCACGTCGAATCTGCGCTGGATGCGACCATCCTTCGGCGCAAAGACCAGCAGAACTCCCACTGCCACGAGCGCGAGCGGCGGGTTGATCCAGAACACGGATGGCCAGCCAAAGGTCTCGGTGAGCCAGCCGCCCAGGACAGGACCTCCGGCGGTGGTGAGAGCCGACGCTGCGGCCCATACGCCGATCGCGCGGTTTCGCTCTTCGCGCGGATAGGTGGCCCCGATCAGGGCGAGGCTCGCGGGAGTAACGATCGCTGCGGCCGCTCCCTGCGCGACGCGGGCAGCGATCAGCCAGGCGGGCGAAGGCGCCAGCGCGCAAGCGGCGGACGTCAGACCGAACAGCACGCAACCGAACCCGAGCATGCGCGCTTTGCCGTAAACGTCCGCGAGCGCGCCGCCGATCAATGTCAGCGAGGCGAGCGCCAGCATGTAGCCGTTGAGGACCCATTGAACCGAGGCGAGGTCCGCCGCCAAATCTGAGCGCAATCTCGGTAACGCAACGGGCAACGCTGTCGCATCGATGAACGCCATCGAGGACGCGAGCACGCAGGCCGCGAGTACCATCCGCCGGCAGCGAGGTGGCGCCTCCCGACCGAGCTCTCGCGGGCAAGGTTCTGCGTCGATAACGCCGCGGCTGCATCCCTCTACAAACGGCTGCGCCGCGTTGCGACTCGCTCGCCGTCTCTGGTTTGCAGGATTGGTCATTCGCAGTCTTATTTCGGGTTGAAAGTGGTTCCGACAGCCGTCTCATACGGTGGCGGTCGGACCCCGGTGAAGGAAATTATCTCTCGCCATAGAATCGATAGATAATCGTTATTGCCTTGCCGCGCAGCGGCATGCCGTCGCGGCGTGCGCAACTTGCCTTGATTTACCAATGGCAGAGAAGACCGTCGCACCACTATTCCCCGCTGCAATGGAAACCATACATGCCGGCTATTGGAGAATGTTACTCCGCGCTGCCATCAATGGGTACCGCTCGTGGATTTTGTCGAGGGCTGGACAACTGAGATCGTGGAGGCGCCGTCCCATCTTCGCTTTCGGAACTACCCCATGGTCGCTGGCAAGCGATGCCGAACCGGCTTTTGTCGCTGGAACGTATCCAGCAAAGGAGCAAATAACTGAGGAGACAACTCACATGAAGGCAATCGCCGTAACGGACCAGGCCGCGGGAACGGCCGGGATGAAGCTGGTGGAGCGGCCCGAACCGCGGCCAGCGATAAACGACGTCGTCGTTCAAGTTCATGCATCGGGCTTCACTTGGGATGAGCTGACGTGGCCCCCGATGTGGACCGATCGCCTCGATCGTGACCGAACACCGTCGATCCCTGGGCACGAGCTGGCCGGAGTCGTCACCGCTCTCGGTTATGGCACGACGGGATTGTCAGTGGGACAGCGGGTGTTCGGCCTGACGGACTGGTATCGCGACGGCACCTTGGCGGAGTATGTGGCCGTCGAGGCACGCAACCTTGCGCCGCTGCCGGGCGACGTCGACTTCACGGTGGGCGCGAGCCTGCCGATGCCGGGTCTGACTGCGTGGCAAGGACTGTTCGTGCACGGCCACCTTCAGTCGGGGCAGACCGTCCTTGCGCACGGTGCGGCTGGCGTCGTCGGTTCGATGGTGACGCAACTCGCACGTGAGGCCGGCGCCTACGTCATCGGCACCGGACGCGTTGCCGACCGTCAGGCGGTGCTCGACTTCGGCGCGAATGAGTTCGTCGACCTCGAGAACGACGCTCTGAAAGACGTCGGTGGCGTCGATCTGGTTTTCGATATCTTCGGCGGCGACATCGCGAAGCGGTCCGCAGGCCTGATTCGAGCGGGAGGAGCGCTGGTGACCATCGCCGGGCCGACCGAGGCGCGGCCCGCCGACGGCTTGGCGATCGACTTCGTTGTCGAGTCCGATCGCGCCCAACTGGGTGAGATCGTCCAGCGTCTGCGGGACGGACGACTGCGGACGAACATCGGCACCGTCTCGACCCTCGATGACGCCATCGCCGCCTTCAATCGGACCGAGCGCCGCAAGGGGAAGACAATCGTTCGCGTTCGCCCGTGAGAACTTGGGGCGGAGAGCGGTTCCGCGCTCCTCGTCAGCTCGGCACGGATCCACGTTTAGGCGTCGCTCGGCCGTGGCCTCCGGCGGCGCGGCGCGGGCAGGAGGCGACGGCGGTTCATGGCAAGCCTGCTTGAGGTTGAATTGATGTTGCGAAAAGTGATCCGCGAACGGACACGGCAGTTCGGCTTCGGGCTGCCGGCCGATGAGCCCGCGCGCCGCGAAGCGCGCCACCTGACATGACGGCCAGGTCGTGAGCAGCGCGTCCCTGACCCTGACCGATCGCGGCCTGGCGCTCTCCGAGCCTAAGGCCGTCGGAGCGCAGGGCAGCACCAAGGTGCTCGCCGCGTCGAGCCTGGGCAGCTGCCTCGTGTTCGTCAGCGGCGCCGTCGTCACGGTCGCGCTCGCGGCGATTGGCCGAGACATGCGCCTGTCGCCGCTTGACCTGCAGTGGGTTATGAACGCCGAGCTCCTTCCGCTCGCGGCCCTGACCTTGGTAGGCGGCGCTCTGGGTGATCGGTTCGGACAGAAGCGGATATTCCTCGCGGGGATCGCTCTCTATGGCCTGGGCGCGGCCGCAATTGCTTTCGCGCCGAGCTTCGCGCTGCTCATCGGCGGCCGCTTCCTGCAAGGTTTGGGCGAAGCTGTGATCCTGCCCAACGGCCTTTCCGTGCTCGGGCGGGCCTTTCCCGCCGACAAGAAAGCCCGTGCGATCGGCATCTGGTCCGCCGCCGCAGCAGTCGCCAGTGGCGTCGCGCCCGCGATCGCGGGCGCGATCATTGATCACGGCTCCTGGCGGACGGCCTTTCTGATGCTCCTGCCCATCGTCGCCAGCGCGTTGGCCTTCGGCACGGGGTGGATACCCAAGGACTCCTCGACCAGCTACGTCCGGATCGACGTCTATGGCGCGGTCCTTTCGACAGTCGGGCTCGGCTCGTTGGGCGCGGGGCTGACGAGCCTGACCAACGGTGCCGGTCCAACCCTTTGGCTGCTCATCACTCTGATCGTCGGTCTGGGCGGCTTAGCCGGCCTTATCGTCACACAGCGGCGGCTAGGCGAGAATGCCATGCTGCCCCCGTCGCTCTTCGCCTCGCGGTCGATCGTCGGCGCGAACCTGTTCACCGCACTCCTCTACGGTCCGTTCACGGTCATGCTAACCTTGATCCCGTTCGTGATGATCCGAGGCGCGCACCTGCCGACGCTGGTGGCGGGCCTAGCCTTCCTTCCTCTGCAAGCGCTGATTACGGTCGTTTCGCCGCTCGCCGGTATGCTCTGCCGCGTGTCCGGCAGGCGCCTGCCATTGTTCGCCGGCAGCGCCGTCGTCGCCTTGGGTTGCATCATGGCGCTCCGTATCGGTCCGAACGCAACCTATTGGGCGGACATCTTCCCCAGCATCCTGTTGCTGGCGCTTGGCATGAGCCTCGCGATCGCGCCGTTGACGACCCTCGTCCTCACGTCCGTCGAGTCCGATCGAGTCGGGACAGTGTCTGGCGTCAACAGCGCAGTCTCACGCGCCGGGTCGCTCTTCGCCATCGCATTGCTCGGCGGCGTGCTGCAGCAAGGCGGTCCTCAGCTGTTCTGGGGATTCCACATGGCGATGGTTGTCGCCGCCGTCGCCTGCGTTCTCGCCACGCTCACGGTGTTCATCATCGAGCCAGGGCCTCATGTCGACTTCATCCCGCGAGACTGACCGTTCGGTGTCGGCAATCAGCGGGCCGGCAAGGTCGAGAGGGAACAATGAAGAACGAATACCAACCTCTAGGCAGAAGGAGAAACTCATGAAGATCCGGACCATTGTCGCTGTCACCTGCGCCGCCTTCTCGATAGCCGGCCCGATCCGCGCCCATGATCGCGAAGCGGAAACCGTCGCGAAGAAACTCGAGGCGGCCATTCCCAATGTCCCTGGCAAGTCGCTGCTCGCCCTGGAGGTCGATTACGCGCCGGGCGCGGCATCCCCGCCCCATACCCACGCGAAGTCGGCTTTCATCTACGCCTATGTGATCTCGGGCGCGATCGAGTCGAAGGTGAACGACGGCGAGAAGCGCATCTATCGGGCAGGCGAAGGCTGGTCGGAGCCGCCGGGTGCAACCCATTCGATCAGCCGCAACGCGAGCAAGACAAGGCCGGCGAAGCTGCTCGCTGTCTTCGTCCTCGACACCAATGACAACCCGCTGACGACACCCCTCAAGTAACGTACTCACTGAGCCTGGCACGAATTCACGGTGAAAATATCGGCCACGAGTTTACCTCGGCCGTTATCCGCCGTGTCACCGAAAGCGGAAAATATACTTCACGTGWATGACAGCATCGACGCTGTTGAAAATGCATTTGCCCGAGACGTCGTCGGCGGCTTATCCGCTGATGTGAAGACGCTGCCGAGCCGTTGGTTATACAACGAGCGTGGATCTGAACTTTTCGAAGAGATAACGAGGCAGGATGAGTATTATCTGACCAGAGCCGAAACGTCGATCTTGCGAGAGCGGCAGCGTGACATCGCCGATTTTGTAGCGCCTGGCGCGGTTCTCATCGAGTATGGTGCGGGAGCCGGCGTTAAGACGGAGCTTCTGCTGGCAGGCCTGCGTGACCCGCGAGGCTACGTGCCGATCGATGTCGCCGATGCTTTCCTTGCAGAAACGTCTAGGAGGATCGCTTCGCGCTTCCCGTCGCTCTGGGTCCGTCCCATCGAGCGCAATTTCCTGGATGAATTTGAGGTTCCGTTCGATAGCTCCAGCGGCGGCAGGACAGGATTTTTTCCTGGCTCGACGATGGGGAATTTGAACGCGAGCGAGGCGAAGACCTTGCTGATGCAGATGGGGCGACACTTAGGCAAAAACGGACGTGCCATCATCGGTGTCGATCTCCAGAAAAACGTAGATACGCTTCTGCGTGCTTACGACGACAGCGCCGGTGTGACAGCCGCTTTCAACCTCAACCTCCTTGAGCGGATCAACGCCGAACTGGGCGGCGATTTCTGTTTAGAGCGGTTCAAGCACGTCGCGCGCTGGAACGAGATCGAGAAAGCAGTAGAGATGCATCTGGTCAGCGTGTGCGATCAGCGCGTTACCCTCTGCGAGCGCGCGTTTAGTTTCAGAACGTCGGAAAGCATTCATACTGAGAGCTCCCGAAAACATACTGCGGAGAGCTTCGAGCGGCTTGCCCGGTCCGGCGGATGGAAGGTTGTCGAGCTTTGGCAGGACGCGGGCGGATTATTCGGCCTGTTCGGGCTCATTCGCTATTGATCGGCCGATGATGCGGCACACCAGGTCTTCCGAAACCAACGTGAGAGTTGCGGTGTAAAGGAAAGCGCCATGGAACAGTCCCCCCAGATCGGCGACAGGATCACCGATAAATCAGCATCGCCCGACGACAGCACTGTCCGAGACTGGATCGGGCCGAAGGCGTTCGGGCATTGGGCCGAGCTGCGAAAATGGATCGAGGCATACTACCCCGATGTTTTCGTGCCGGATTGGCTCTATCGTGGCAAGAAGCGTGGTTGGTCCCTGCGTTACAAGAAATCCAAGGCATTCTGCACCTTCCTGCCGGAATACAGGCAGTTTTCGGTCGAGGTGGTTTTGGGGGCAGCAGAGCGAGAGAAGTTTGAGGCGCGGCGTTACGGGTGGCGCTCGCAGCTGGTGAAGCTTTACGATGAAGTCCGAACATACCCAGACGGAAAATGGCTGAAAATTGCTATCTCATCCGCAGCCGATCGGCATGACGTGACGGAGCTTCTAAGTCTGAAGCGCCCGCCTCCGCGGTCGCGCGATTGAGACACTCGCGCCGCTCCGGCGCGATGGTGGTCCTCCAGATGAAATAGACACGCGCCTTGAACACCTTCTTGTGCGGCGGGGCGACGACATCGTTCTCGCTGGTGATCTGGCGCCCTGGAGCGATCCCTTGAGTGCTTTGTCGAGGAGCTTTGGCGCCGTGGCGACAAACGGCGACAGTCTTCGCGCCAACAAAAAGCCCGGACGCGTTCCCAAGAATCCTTCCCGGGTGCGTCCGAGCCTTGCGTGATGCTCGCATCATCGACGCTCCTCAGAGATCGTAGATGCGAATGGATTGAGTTCAGATCGATCCAGCCGGCGCAACGGCAGGAAAGTCCTTCTCGGGATCGAACACGTTGTTGAAAAAGTTCGTCAGAGAGTACATGGCCACCAGCGCGACTATCTCGATGACGTTCGCATCCGTGTAGCCTGCGTCGCGGACGACTTTCAGATCGGCGTCACTAACCTTGCCGCGGGTCTCGATGACTTTACGCGCAAACTGGATGGCAGCGTCCCGCTTCGGGTCGCTGGCATGGCCCTTCCGAGCGAGAGTGATTTCATTGGCGGGCAGCTTGGCCATATGATTGGCCGTAAAGCTGTGAACCGTCAGGCAATAGTCGCAGCCATTCACTTCGGAGACAGCGAGGCCGATGCTATCGCGCGTCTTCACGTCTAGCGCCTTGCTCAAGGAGCCAAGCAGGGCGGCCCATGAGTTGAACGCGATCGGGCTTGCCGCGAAGGTCGCCATCATATTTGGGGTGAACCCGATGTTCTTGGTGAACATATCGAGGGTCGGTTTCGAATCCGCCGGCACTTGTTCCGGCTTCAGAGCTGTCATTCTTGGCATCATAATCTTCGCAGGTTCTCGGTTTCACTAATCACTAAATGAGGTCCAACACATCGGCCACCGGGCGACGCGGCTTCTGCGGCCAGTTTCCCGGACGCTCCGCTCCTACGGACAGCAGCATGACCGGGACTTCGTCCTCGGCCAATCCAAAATCTCGGTGCACCGCTTCGGCATCGAAACCGATCATCGGCGTCGAACCCAGGCCCAGCGATCGGGCCGCATAGATCATCGCCGCCGCACCGAAGGCGCCGGTGCGCACTGCTTCGTCGCGCTGGCGCTGCGGGTAGTCCTTATAGAGATCGCGTGCGGGGATTTCCCAATCCGGTATCAACTTTGCCGGCATGATACCCGCCTCCACCACCGGCGCCAGGCGGTCCGGAATTACACTGGAATCAGCCAACTGGCCGCAGATGATAAAGGTAACGGCGGCTTCAGTGATCGCCGGCTGCTTCCAGGCGATCGGGCTCAACCGAGCCTTGGCTTCAGGCGTGCGTACCGCGATGAAGCGCCAGTTCTGCAAATGGAAGGATGTCGGCGCAGTAGTGCCGATCCGCACCAGCTCGCTGATTTGGTCATCGCTCAAAGTGGCGGCAGGGTCGTAGTATTTGGCGGAGCTGCGGCTCAGGATACATTCGATGACGGCATTGGTCATGGCGATTCTGTTGGTCATGGTGATTCCTGTGCGTTAGGGGATGACTTGAGATAACGAGTGCTTTCGCTCTCTTTGCTCGAAATGCCGCAGGGATGGAGCCCGTCTGGCATCTCATGCCCGGGGGCCGTGGTAGTTTCCTGGGTTGCGGCGCGTCTGATAGGACGTGACGGCCGCGTGCATCGAATGTGGGTCGTTCACGGACGAACGCGGATGATCGTCTTCCCGCCGATCCGCTTTGTTGGATTGAAGGCGGCGACGGCATCTTCGAGTGTCGTTACGTGGCCGACGTTCGTGCGCAGTCGCCCGTCCCGAACCCGCCGGACGATCTCACTCAGTTGGGCACGATCGGACTCGACGACGAAGTCGACCGCCAGGCCATCGGCGGGCCGCGCCTCGGCCGGCCCGACGATGGACACCAGCGTTCCTCCGGATCGAACCAGGCGCGCGGAGCGTTTCCTGATGTCGCCGCCAATGAGATCGAACACCAGGTCGACCGGGCCGATGTCGTCTAGAGCGTCGTTCTCCAGGTTGACGAACTCATTCGCGCCGAAGTCGAGCGCCTTCTGACGGTCGGCGGCGCGTCCGGTGCCGATGACATAGGCGCCGGCCTCACGCGCGAGTTGCGTCACCATCGACCCGACTGCGCCGGCTGCGCCGGTGCGCGAGGACGCGCTGCCCCGCCTGAAGGCGGCCGTGCACRAACAATCCCTGCCACGCGGTCAGACCCGAGACCGGCAGGCTCGCGCCCACCGTGAAGTCAACGTCGCCCGGCAGCGGCGCCAGGTTGCGTGCCTCGATCGCCACATACTCGGCCAGTGTGCCATCGCGATACCAGTCCGCGAGGCCGAACACCCGCTGTCCTACCGACAGGCCCGTCGTGCCATATCCGAGAGCGGTGACCACTCCGGCCAACTCGTGCCCGGGAATCGACGGTGTCCGGTCGCGATCGAGGCGATCGGTCCACGTCGAAGGCCACGACAGCTCGGTTCCAACGAATCCTGACGCATAGACTTGAACGACGACGTCGTTTATTGCTGGCCGCGGTTCGGGTCGCTCCACCAGCTTCATCCCGGCCGTTCCCGCAGCTTGGTCTGCCACGACGATTGCCCTCATCGCCAATCTCCTCGTGTGTGGTATGTCTTCATCTTCCGAATTCCCTTGCGGGCGACCAAAAATACGATCGCCAAATTCGACGGTCCAATGACCTGTGGCTATGGAATCGATGCCATCGACGCGAAAGATCAAAGCGCGTCAGCGGTGAACGTCGGGACGAATGCCCCGCGAGGGAAGATTTCCGGGCACTGAGGACGCAAGAAAGAGCTGCAATGCGGGTTTGATCGGCTGCGATGCGCCGGTACGGTGATCGACCGCACGAGAGACGCTCAATCCGGAGTGATATTCGGGATCGGGAGTTGAGCCAGATCATCCTCGTAGCTGGCCTGAGTGCTTGGGCTGTGGCCGGAAGCAGTAGCGTCGAGGCGCGTGTTGATAGCGGCGCCGATGCCGAGAATCTTGCCAACGGGGCAGAGGTTTGCGGCTTCCAGCAGGAGCGCGCGCTGATGAGCATCGAGTTCTCCCTCCAGCACGAGGGTGCGTGCGAACGAATCTCGTTCGCCCTGAGCGCCATGGCGGAAGCTGACGCTCACTTCCAGCCGCTCCAGCGGAAGTCTCTGGCGTCGAGCCTGAAAACGAATGCTCATAGCGGTGCATGCGGCGAGAGATGCGCTAAGGAGGTCGTAAGGATTGGGACCAGAAGAAATGCGGCCGACGCCATCCGGGCCGCCGACAGTAAAATGAGAGCCGCCGACACGGCATTCCAGTGCACTATGATTGGTGGGGTCGCTTGCGACAACAACTTCGCGGATCTTGGTCATGACTAGGTCCCGATTGTTCGAATGATCGACCACCGGCTCTCGACGAGCGTGAACGCAAGCAGGCAGCGCAGAACAAGTCTTGTAGATAGCGCGAGGTCTCAGCGCGGCGTCCGCTCCGGCCGGCGCGTTCAGCAACTAAATCCGGCGACCATTCGAGTAAAGCTATCATGTCCATAACCGCCAGGAATGCTTCGGGAGTCGGTGCCGAAGCTCCGCGGCGAGGAAATCCGTGAACCCGCGCGCCGGGCTTGACGGTCTTCCGCTCGCGACAACGCATTGAATTCCATCGAGGCGAAGTCTCGGTCGGAGAAACAACGCGCGGGAATGGAAATCATAACGGTCGGACATTTCTCAATTGAAGGTCGGCGACGTAGTTTCACCCTGCAGGGCGGGGCGGAGTGATGGCTCGTGCGCGATCAGCGAGTGCCGGAATTCCCGACGTACTTAGGAAAACACTGCGGAGAAGAGAATGCTGCTGCCTCGTCGACCGGTTCCCGAACTGCGCGTTCCGACCCTTGCTCATGGCGAATTTGATCTTGCTGCCGACGCGCCGAAGCTGTTTACGCTGATATGCTTTTATCGCGGACTCCATTGCCCGGTCTGCCTCAAGTATCTGCGCGAGCTGGAATCGCTGATACCCGAATATGAGCGTCGCGGTACAAAGGTCATCGCTATCAGCTCTGACGTTCGCGAGCGCGCTCAGGAAATGGCAAACAAGGTCGGCGCCAGCTTGCGATTCGGATATTCACTGCCGCTGGCGGTTGCTCGCAAGTGGGGTCTCTATATTTCGTCGTCGCGTGGAAAGACATCGATCAACATCGAAGAGCCGTCACTGTTTTCGGAGCCCGGCGTATTCCTCGTCCGACCGGATGGTACTTTGTACTACGGCGCGGTTCAAACAATGCCGTTCGCACGTCCGTTGTTCTCGGAATTGCTTCAAGCGATCGATTTCGCTATCGCCAGGGATTATCCGGCGCGTGGCGAGTATGACGGCCCTCTCTGAGCGGCCGTCGGCTTAGCTACCGGCACACCCGTGAACATGAAAGCCGCTGCGCGGTAGCTACTGCTTGATTCTCTGTTCGGTCCGGCTGTTTCGGGTATGTTTGATCTTGTCGGCTCTGACCGAGCGCGACTCGGAATTCTCCGCAGAATAAGACGTCGCGGTTTCGAGTGCCACGCAGCCTGCGGCAATCCTCGCGACGGCATCGCGCTCGCGCGGCGAGCGGCAATAACGACCGTTTATCGAGTCCATGGCGAGAGGTGATTTCCGTCGCCGGCATTGCAAGGCCATTCTCCAAAGCATCGTCGAGCCTAAACCTGCGGTTCTGCGATCAAAGCGCGGATCACGATGAAAGCTCGAGAGCGCAGTGGGTCGATATGCGAAGCAACGACGTAATCTAGATCATCGCGCTGGGTTCTTGGAGAGACGGAAGTGAGTATGACTGATAGAATGGTGCAACCGGCTCCGGCACCTCAGCTCGATCGCGGTTCGTTTTATCGCTTTCCACGATGCTTCGTCGCACCGATCGGTCTGCTGTTCGCGCTGGCGCTCGCGGGCTGCGACAAGAAGGCACAATCGCAGGAGGCTGCGCCTGCACCGCCGCTGGTTACAGTCGCGCAACCAGTCAAGCGCACGGTCACTGACTGGGACGAGTTCACCGGCCGCTTTGAGGCGATACAGGAGGTTCAGGTCCGTGCCCGCGTCGGTGGCTTCGTCAACAGCGTCGAGTTCACAGACGGTGCGATCGTTCATGCCAGCGATCTGCTCTACATCATCGATCCGCGCCCGTTCGAGGCGGTCGCCTCACAAGCGCAGGGCCAACTCGACGACGCGCGGGCCAAGGCAGAGCTTGCCAAGCGTGAACTCGACCGTGGGTTGAACCTGGTCCAGACCAGCGCAGTTTCGGTGCAGGTCGTCGATCAGCGCCGTCAGGCCTTGCAGGCGGCTTATGCGGCCGAGACGCAGGCCGAGGGTGCGCTGAAGGCCGCGCAGCTCAATGTCGAATTCACCCACGTGCTGGCGCCGATCACCGGCCGCGTCAGTCGCCATCTGGTGACCCCCGGCAACCTCGTGCAGGGCGCCGATAGCGGCGCGACGTTGCTCACCTCGATCGTGTCGCTCGATCCGATTTACATCTACTTCGACGTCGACGAGGCGACCTATCAGCGCAACAGCAGGCTGTGGTTCGAAGGCAAGCGGCCAAGTTCGCGCGATACGTCAAATCCCGTGCAGGTGACGCTGACCGGCGAGACAAAGCCCTCGCATGTGGGGAAGATGGACTTCCTCGACAATCGACTGGACATCTCGACTGCGACGCTGCGCAGCCGCGCGATTGTCCCGAACAAGGATCTCTCGATCCTCCCGGGGCAGTTTGGCCGCGTCAGGATCATCGGCTCGTCGCCCTACGAGGCGCTGCTGATTCCGGACGCCGCTATAGCCACCGACCAGTCGCGCAAGATCGTGTTCGTGGTCAAGGCAGACAACACGGTAGATGTAAGGCCGGTGATACTCGGGCCGCTCGATGGGGGGCTGCGCGTGATTCGCGAGGGCCTCATGCCGGGGGATCAGGTCATCGTCGACGGGCTGCAGCGTGCCCGCGTCGGCGCCAAGGTGACACCGAAAATGGCGCAGGCGCCGGCAGACGACAAGACTCCGGCAGGTGCGAAGCCATGAATCTTGGAAGGCTTTCCATCAACCAGCCAATCTTGGCGATGGTACTGTCGATCGTGCTTGTGATCGTCGGCACGATCGCCTACCAGACGCTGCCGGTCTCGGAATATCCGCAGGCGGTGCCGCCGACCGTCACCGTCACCACGCAATATCCCGGCGCCTCAGCGCAGACCGTATCCGACACGGTGGCAGCCCCGATCGAGCAGGAGATCAACGGCGTCGAGGACATGCTGTATCTCTACAGCCAGGCGACCTCGAACGGCCAGCTCACCATCACCGTCACCTTCAAGCTCGGTACCGACCTCGACAAGGCGCAGGTACTTGTGCAGAACCGCGTCGCGATTGCGCAGCCGCGGCTGCCGGACGAGGTGCAGCGCAACGGCGTCGTAACCCGCAAGAACTCGCCCGACATCCTGATGGCCGTATTCGTGCTGTCGCCCGACGACTCGTTCGATCAACTCTACATCTCCAACTACACGCTGCTGCAGGTGCGCGATCAGCTTTTGCGGCTCGACGGCGTCGGTGACATCCAGATGTTCGGCGCGCGCGACTACTCGATGCGAGTGTGGCTCGATCCCGACCGGATCGCTGATGTCGGCCTGACATCGGGCGAGGTGCTGGCGGCGATCCGCGCCCAGAATCTGCAGATCACCGGCGGACAGATCGCTGAGCCGCCGATTGCCGATCGCGCGCTCCAGCCGAACCTCGTCTTCACTGGCCGCTTCAAAGATATCGGGCAGTTTGAGGACATCGTGGTGAAGGCCGGTTCCGACGGCCGCACCGCACGTCTGCGCGACGTCGCGCGCGTCGAGCTCGGTGCGCTCTCCTACGCCACCAGCAGCCGCATACTGCGCAAATCGGCCGTCGCAATGGTGGTGACGCAACGGCCCGGATCGAACGCGCTCGCCACGGCGAAGGCAATCTCCACCACCATGGCGAAGCTGAAGGAGAGTTTTCCGAAGGGGCTCGACTACAATATCGGCTACAACCCCACCGAATTCATCGCCCAATCGGTCCATGAGCTGATTAAGACGGTCTACGAGGCGATGGCGCTCGTCGTCATTGTGGTGCTGGTGTTCTTGCAGGGATGGCGGCCTGCGATCATCCCGATCATCGCGATCCCGGTGTCGCTGGTCGGCACCTTCGCGGTGATGGCCGCGCTTGGATTCTCGATCAATAATTTGACGCTCTTCGGTCTGGTTCTCGCGGTCGGCATCGTGGTCGACGACGCCATCGTGGTTGTCGAGAATGTCGAGAGACATCTCCAGCACGGTATGAGCCGACGCGAGGCGGCGCTCAAGACCATGGAGGAAGTCGGCGGCGCGCTGGTCTCGATCGCACTCGTGCTCTGCGCGGTGTTCGTGCCAACAGCTTTCCTGGGCGGCATCTCCGGGCAGTTCTTCCAGCAATTCGCCGTCACCATCGCAGTCGCGACCGCGATCTCCTGCTTCTGCTCGCTGACACTGTCGCCGGCACTGGCCTCCCAGATTCTTACGCCACACGAGGAGAAACGTCCGCCGGCGCGCTGGAACGTCATTGCGCGCGGCTGGCACGGCTTCACCGCGCTGTTCAACCGCATCTTCGATCGCCTGGCGCGCGGCTACGCGGCCACCGCCGACTTCGTGATCCGGCATACGGTGGTGATGCTTGTGATCTATCTCGGGCTGATCGGCAGCGCCGGCTGGCTACTCGCCACCACCTCGCAGGGCTTCATTCCCGCGCAGGATCGGGGTTACCTCATCATCTCGGCGCAATTGCCAGGCGCCGCGTCGCTGGCGCGGACCGCTGCGGTGGTGCGCGAAATCGAGCGGATCGCGCTGGATACGCCAGGTATCGTCCGTGTCGGGGCGTTCAGCGGGTTCTCCGGCGCGACGCGCACGCAGGCCGGCAATGCCGCAGCGCTGTTCCCGGTGTTCGACGAGCCGGAGGCGCGGCAGAAGAAGGGATTGACGGCCAACGCGATCACGGCCGATCTACGCAAGCGGCTGTCGGCGATCCAGGGCGCTTTCATCATCGTCATTCCACCGCCCGCGGTGCCAGGCATCGGCACCGGTGGCGGCTTCGCCATCCGCATCCAGGATCGACAAGGGCGCGGTCCCGAGCTGCTCGCAGCGGCGACGGACGAGCTCGTCGCCGCCGCGCGTAAGTCGCCAAATCTGACCTCGGTGTTCTCGCCTTTCACGGCGAATACGCCGCAGCTGTTTGTCGATATCGATCGTGTCAAGGCGCAGAAGCTCGCGGTCCCCATCGCCAACATCACCGACACGATCGAGACCTACTTCGGTTCGGCCTATGTCAACGACTTTAATTTGTTCGGGCGCACCTATCACGTCACCGCGCAGGCCGATCTCCCCTTCCGCAAGGAGACTTCCGATCTCGCGCGGCTGCGTACCCGGAACGCGGCCGGCGACATGGTTATGCTCGGCAGCGTTGTTGACTTCAAGGACATCTCGGGACCCGATCGTGTGGCGCGATACAATCTCTACTCGGCATCCGAGATGCAAGGTGAGCCGGCCACGGGCATAAGCTCGGCCACGGCGCTCAGCACAATCAAGCGATTGGCCGACGAAACGTTGCCGAGCGGCTTTTCTCTCGAATGGACCGACCTGTCCTATCAACAGGTGATGGGTGGCAATGCCGGCCTCTATGTGTTCCCGATCTGTGTGCTGTTCGTCTATTTGGTGCTGGCAGCGCAATATGGCAGCTGGACGTTGCCATTCGCGGTGATCCTGATCGTGCCGATGTGCCTGTTCGCGGCCACCATCGGGGTGCGCATCATGGGTCAGGACGTCAACATCCTAACCCAGATCGGCTTCGTGGTGCTGGTCGGACTTGCGGCCAAGAACGCGATCCTGATCGTCGAGTTCGCGCGCGATATCGAGCTTGAGGGCAGGTCGCGGCTGGAGGCTGTCATTGAGGCCTGCCGGCTCCGCCTGCGGCCGATTCTGATGACCTCGTTTGCTTTCATCCTCGGCGTGCTACCCCTGGTGGTTTCTACCGGTTCGGGCTCGGAGATGCGCCAGGCGGTCGGCGTCGCCGTGTTCTTCGGCATGCTCGGCGTCACGCTGTTCGGCCTGATCTTCACGCCGATTTTCTATGTCGTGGTGCGCAACCTCGCGGAAGGCACGAACGAGGGCAGGCCAATTCAGCCGAACGCGGCCGCGGCGGAATGAGCTGCGTTGGCCGCGGTGCGCTATGACGTTGGCAGCCCCAGCTTAGCAGCCGCTGGGCCGCTGCCGCGACGCCTATTCGACGGCTCACGCATTTCACGTGTGGTCTAGCGGCGGATCGAGCAATCCCTTGCACCGTCGAGCGAAGCCTTCTTGGCTCGCCGCTCGTGGTCGTCGGCAAGAGCCTTCAGCTGAGCCGCAATCACGTGGTCCGTCATGGCTTTGGCAGAGCGAAGCAAGGTCTTCGCTGTCCTCAAATATTCTTTGCCTCGCTGTGAGATATGAAGCGTCATGACGCCCTCGCGTGGTTTTCGGGCGACTGGTCGAAGCGTGTTGGAACCAGCCCATCCAATTGTGCTCACCTTGGTGGCGTGCCCTGAAGCGATCGACGCATCTCGGACCTCCTGGCCTGCGATCGTTCAACAGAACGCCGACTTCGGCCGGTATCGAGGATGGGGGCGATCGGTTGCAGATTGTGTTCAAGCCAGTTGAAAGGAAAGTCACCTCTCGCCATGGAGTTGATAGCCGATCGTTATCGGAACGGCTGGGGCGCGCCTGGGATTCTGCGGCGAGAGAGCGGCGCTCGTTCCACGGGGATTTCGATCGAGCGGAACTCTCGATCCATTGCTTTACCGGCGAATTTCGCGGCAATAAGGCCGGCTTCTGCGAGGGGGATCCCTATAGCCGTATCCGGTCGGACCGGGGATCGGCTGGCATTTCTCGGGCGACGGAGTACGATTTCTCCCGGCGGGGGAGAAACCGCGCGTGTGGCGCGCGAAGCGCTTGATTGGCCGACTTCAGGCCGAAGCCCGACGCCGGAGTCTGACAGATGGTGCGGCAGTCGCTGAACGTCGCATACTCGGATGGTAGTTCCCAGGTGTTGTGGGAGGATGGCGAGCGCGTGTTTAGCCGCGGCTGGCGAGTGGACGACAATGGCAACCGGCTCGCCGTCCTGCTCGTTGCTCCCGCCGCCGATCACCCGTCCCGGTCAAGACTCGATCGTCTCACGCACGAATACGAGCTGAAGGATGAACTCGACGGGCCATGGGCGGTGCGGCCGCTGGCCCTCATGCGCGACGCCGGTCGGACCGTGCTAGTGCTCGATGATCCAGGCGGCCAGCCGCTCGAACATTTGCTCGGTGAGCCCATGGAGGTAGCGCGCTTCCTGTGCCTGGCTATCGCCGTTACCTCAGCCTTGGGCAAGCTTCATCAGCGCGGGCTCATCCACAAAGACATCAAGCCAGCTAATATCGTGGTGGACTGCGCGGATGGACACGTGCGTCTCACCGGGTTTGGCATCGCATCGCGCCTGTCCCGCGAGCGGCAGGCGCCCGAGCCGCCCGAGACCATCGCCGGTACGCTCGCTTACATGGCACCCGAACAAACCGGGCGGATGAACCGCTCGATCGACGCCCGCAGCGACCTCTACGCCCTCGGCGTCACGCTGTACCAGATGCTCACGGGCGTGCTGCCCTTCACGGCGGCCGATCCGATGGAATGGGTGCACTGCCATATCGCAAGACGACCGGCGCCGCCCAGCGAGCGGTTAAAGAGCCTCCCAGGCTCCGTCTCTGCGATCATTATGAAGCTGCTCGCCAAGACTGCCGAGGAGCGTTACCAGACGGCTGCAGGCGCCGAGAGCGATTTACGGCGCTGCCTCGCCGAATGGGAAACCCGAGGCGATATCGACGAATTTCCGCCCGGGGAACATGACACTCCGGATCGGCTGCTGATCCCCGAGAAATTGTATGGTCGGACAGCCGAGATCGATACCCTGCTTGCCTCCTTCGACCGTATCGTTGCCGGCGGCAGGCCGGAGTTGGTCCTCGTTTCCGGATACTCCGGCATCGGCAAATCCGCGGTCGTTAACGAGCTTCATAAGCGGCTTGTTCCGCCCCGCGGTCTTTTTGCGTCGGGCAAGCTTGATCAGTACAAACGCGACATCCCCTACGTCACCCTTGCGCAGGCCTTTCAGAGCCTGATCCGCCCTCTCTTGAGCAAGACCGAAGCGGAGTTGCGGAAATGGCGGGAGGCGCTGCTCGAGGCGCTCGAGCCGAACGCTCGGCTCATTGTCGATCTCGTTCCGGAATTGAAGCACATCATCGGCGAACAGCCACCGGTCCCCGAACTGCCGCCACAGGACGTGCAGGGTCGCTTTCAGCTGGCGTTCCGGCGATTCATCAGTGTATTCGGGCGACCGGAACATCCGCTCGCCCTGTTCCTTGATGATCTCCAATGGCTCGATGCAGCAACGCTCGATTTGCTTCAGGATCTGTTGACCCGGCCGGATGTACAGAACCTGTTGTTGATTGGCGCTTACCGCAACAACGAAGTCGATCCCGTCCATCCGCTGATACGCAAGCTTGAAGCGATCCGCCAAGCCGGAGCGATACTACACGACATCGTATTGGCGCCCTTATCCTGTGAAGATCTGGGACAATTAATCGCGGATTCCGTTCACAGCGAACCGGAGAAAATCGCGCCGCTGGCACAGCTGATTCACGAAAAGACAACCGGCAATCCGCTTTTCGCTATTCAGTTCATTTCTGCGCTCGCCGACGAAGCATTGCTCACTTTCGATTATGACGAGGCGCGATGGTGCTGGGACCTGAATCGCATTCACGCCAAAGGTTACACCGACAATGTGGTGGACCTTATGGTGGGGAAGCTGAACCGTCTGTCCGCGGAAACCCGGAACGCACTGCAAAAGCTCGCCTGCCTGGGCAACGACGCAGGGGCCGCCATGTTGCGGATCGCTTACCAGGACTCCGGGGAGGAGATGCACGGGCAGCTTTGGGAAGCGGTGCGAGCAGGGCTGATCTTTCGTTCAGAGGATTCCTACAAGTTTCTCCACGACCGTGTCCAGGAAGCGGCCTACTCCTTGATTCCGGAGGAATCGCGTGCCGAAGCCCATCTCCGAATAGGGATGCTGCTCGCAGCGCAGACCCCCCCAGAGAGGTTGGAGGAGACGATCTTCGAAATCGTCAATCAGCTCAACCGCGGCTCGCATTTCATCACGTCAACTGAGGAGCTTGAGCGGGTCGCTGAGTTGAATTTCATTGCAGGTAAACGCGCAAAGACCTCGACGGCATATGCCTCGGCGCTGAACTACCTAGTCTCCGGCGTAGCACTGCTGCCAGGGGACTCCTGGGAGCGCCAGCACGACCTGATCTTTGAGCTGGAGTTGCACCGGGCCGAATGTGAATTCCTCACTGGTGCACTGGCGGAAGCCGAGCAGCGCCTGGCGATGCTGTCGGCCCGTGCCGCAACGACGATCGAACGAGCCCGCGTGACGTGCCTGCAGGTGGATCTTTACACGACCCTGGATCAGGGCAGTCGCGCGATCGCAGTCGGTCTCGACTATCTCCGCCACCTGGGTGTTGACTGGTCGGCGCACCCGTCGGAAGACGAGGCAAGGTGCGAGTATGACCGGATCTGGTCCCAACTCGGCTCCCGCGCGATAGAAACCCTGATTGATCTGCCTTTGATGAGCGATCCCGTATCGCTCGCGACCCTTGATGTGCTGACGAAGCTCGGGCCGCCGGCCCACTATACAGATGCGAAACTACGTTCGATGGTCATCTGTCGAGCAGTCAATCTCAGCCTCGAGGGCGGCAATTGTGACGGGTCGTGCTACGCCTATGCAGTGCTTGCCAGGCTTGCTGGACCGGAATTCGGCGACTACCAGGCGGGGCTTCGATTCGGCCGTCTCGGCTATGAACTGGTCGAACAGCGCGGGCTAAAGCGCTTCCAGGCCAGGACCTATTTGAACTTTGGATACTTACTCATGTTCTGGACGAGACATGTCCGGGAAGGTCGTGATCTGCTGCGACGTGCGTTTGAGACAGCAAACCAGATAGGTGACCTCACTTTTGCGGCGTACTACTACACCCACCTGAACACGTATCTTCTCGCGGCGGGCGATCCGCTCGATATCGTGCAGGTCGAGGTCGAGCATGGTCTTGCGTTCGCGCGGAACATGCGGTTCGGCTTTGCGATTGACTCCATTGCCGGCCAGCTAGGGCTGATCCGGACGCTCCGCGGCTTGACGCCGATTTTCGGTTGCTTTGACGATGGGCAGTTCAACGAACTCCTACTGGAGTCTCGTTTCCGCAAGAACCCGGATCTGGCGTTGGCCGAGGGCTCGTATTGGACCCGCAAGCTGCAGGCACGTTTCTTTGCCGGCGACTATGTGGGTGCCCTCGAGGCCTCATTGAGGGCGCAACAGCTGCAGCCGACATCGGCGTCTTTTTTCGAATGCGCGGAATATCACTTTTACAGTGCGCTCTCCAGAGCGACATCCTGCGAGTCCGCGGCGGCCGGCCAACGGCAGGAGCATGTCGAGGCACTGGCTGCGCACCACCGACAGCTCGAGGTCTGGGCGATGGCTTGCCCGGACAACTTCGAGAACCGCGCCGCACTCGTCGGGGCGGAGATCGCCCGGATCGAAGGCCGCGCGCTCGATGCCGAACATCTTTACGAGCACGCTATCCGCTCGGCACACACGCATGGCTTGGTCCACAACGAGGCGCTCGCCAACGAAGTCGCCGCACGCTTTTATGCCGCACGCGGGTTCGAGAAGATCGCACATGCCTATCTGCAGGACGCGCGGTACGGATACATCCGCTGGGGAGCCGACGGCAAGGTGCGCCAACTCGACGAGTTGTATCCGCACCTCAGGAAGGAAAAGCCAGTTGCAGGCCCCACAAGCACGATCGGGGCACCCGTCGAACAACTGGATCTATCTACGGTTATCAAAGTCTCGCAAACCGTGTCGGGCGAGATCGTCCTGGAAAAGCTGATCGACACGCTGATGCGCACGGCGATTGAGTACGCGGGTGCCGGGCGAGGTCTGTTGATCCTTGCGGTCGGCGATGGGTACCGGATTGAGGCGGAAGTCACGATCAGCAATGATATGGTGACCGTCGGTCAGCGACAAGCAGGTGTAACCGCTGCAAATCTACCGGAGTCCATTCTACACTACGTGATCCGGACAAAAGAGAGCGTTCTTATCCACGATGCCGCCGCCGCGAACCCGTTTTCCGCCGATGAGTACATCCATAAGCATCACGCCCATTCAATTCTCTGCCTGCCGTTGCTCAAACAAGGCAGACTGGCCGGCGTACTCTACCTAGAAAACAACTTGGCGGCCCACGTTTTCACACCCGACCGCGTCACAGTCTTGAAGGTGCTTGCGTCGCAGGCGGCCATCTCGCTCGAAAATTCGCGGCTTTATGACGACCTCGCGGATCGGGAAGGGAAGATCAGGCGTTTGGTCGACGCCAACATCATTGGGATCCTCATTGCCGATCGCGAAGGACGGATCCTCGAAGCGAATGACGCGTTTCTACGCATCGTAGGATATGACCGTGCGGACTTGGTTTCGGGCCGCGTGCGCTGGACCGAGCTGTCCCCGCCCGAATGGCGCGAGCGGGACATACTGACTCAGGCAGAACTGAACTCAGCCGGAATAGTTCGACCCTTCGAGAAGGAGTATGTTCGGAAGGACGGCAGCCGCGTTCCCGTGCTTATTGGCGCTGCTCTGTTCAAGGAAGGAGGCGACGAGGGCCTTGCATTCGTGCTCGATTTGACGGAGCGAAAGCGCGTCGAGGAAGCGCTTAGCCAGGCACAAAGACTCAGCCGCACCGGCTATTGGATCTACAACGCCACAACGATGCGTTACCTCTATTGGTCGGACGAGAGTTACAGGATCTGGGGGGTTGATCCGTCGCAGGGCCTTCCTAGTCGGCAAGGTATTTGGGAACGTATTCACCCAGAGGACCGCGACAGAGTGTGGGGCGCGGTTCAGGAGGCCGTGCAACAAAAGAGAGACTTCGTGGCCGAGTTCAGACTTCTCCTACCCGATGGAACAATCAAATGGGTCGAAGGAACCAGCTATCATGTGTTTTCGCCCAGGGGCGCGCTGGCTGAGGTTATCACCACAACCGTCGATGTGACGGAGCGAAGGCGGGCGCAGGACGAACGTGAAAAGCTGCGTCAGTTCGAACTGGATTTCGCCCACATGAACCGCGTGAACATGATGGGAGAATTGGCGGCCTCGCTGTCTCACGAAATTCTGCATCCGATCGCTACCGCTCGTAACAACGCCCGCGCAGGGATGCGCTTTCTGGAGATGAAACCGCCAAATCTGGATGAGACCAGGGAAGCGCTTGCTTGCGTCGTGAGGGACACTGACCGCGCCAAGGATATCGTCGGACGGATGCGTGATCACATCAAGAAAGCGCCTCTGCGAAAGGAGCGTTTTGATCTCAATTCGGCTATCAACGAAGTGATTGTACTGGCGCAAAGCGCAATTCACAGGAACAGCGTTTCGGTCCAAACCCGGCTCGCGGATGGACTGCTTCCGGTTATGGGGGATTGCGTTCAGCTGCAACAGGTATTGCTGAACTTGATCCTGAACGCGGCCGAAGCGATGGGCTTGGTTGAGGAAGGGGCGAGAGAGCTATTGATCAGCACCAGGGAGGATCAGACCGGCGCCCTCGTAGCCGTACGGGATTCGGGGCGGGGCATTGATCCGGGGCATTTCGATCGAGTCTTCGACGCCTTTTACACCACGAAGTCCGGTGGAACAGGGATGGGGTTGTCGATATGCCGTTCCATCATCCAAGCACATGGAGGCAAGTTGTGGGCGGAAGCGAACGAACCTCGCGGCGCTGTATTTCAGTTTACCCTGCCGGCGGACAACGACTCATGAATTATCTTCAATCGGCGTACCCGACCGCAGAGCCGAGCGCACGCATCGCTCGAGAATGTCATCGTCCACTGGCTTGCTGAGATAGCAAATAACCCCGTCCTTCAGAGCCTGATCCCTGACAACCTCATCGGGGTAGGCGGTAACGAGGATCGTTGGGATTGCATACCCTGTATCGACCAAACGCCTGTGCAGCTCGACTCCGGTCATTCCGGGCATGTTAACGTCAGTGACCAAGCAGGCGGTTTCAGGCAGAGCCCGCGATGCCAGGAAATCGGCCGCCGACGAAAACGCTTCGACAGTATAGCCCAGCAGCATTATTAGCTTTCGCATTGACTCACGATGGGGCTGATCGTCGTCGACGACGGATATCAGTGTACGATGCAACATAGCGGCTTCCAGGCACTTCCGCCAGCCGGCGAGGCAGCGCCTCGCGCTGCATGCAACGTAGTGTCTCGGACATCCCTCAATAACGCAATGTCGACGTTCCTAAGCGATGGTTTAGGCGTCCGGCTATCCGCTCAGGCAAAATATTCTGTTCATCTCGATAGATTGTGCGTAGGGTGTGCCGGACTAGGCAAGAATGCGCTTCCCCAACGCAGGATACCGGGAATGGGTGAGGCAAATCCCAGTGTCTTGGTTATCGATGATGATCCCGAATTTCGCGATTCGGTCGCGCGACTGTTGCGGACAGTCGGCTTGGATGCCCGACAATTTTCGTCTGTTCCCGATTTTCTCGAGGCCGATCCGCCGGATGGTCCTACTTGCCTGGTGCTCGACGTAAGAATGCCGGGGCGAAGCGGTCTCGATCTTCAGAGCGAACTTGTCGCCGCAAACAGGCAAGTGCCTATCATCTTTATCACAGCCTACGCCGACGTGCCGATGACTGTGCAAGCAATGAAGAGCGGTGCGATAGAGTTCCTTACAAAGCCATTCCGAGATCAGGATCTGCTTGACGCCATCGATGCCGGACTCACTCGCGATCGTGCCCGACGTGAGAGTGACAGGGTGGTGGCTGCAATAAGGCGGCGCCTCGACACGCTCAGCCCCCGCGAGACTGAGGTCATGCTCCATGTCGTGGCTGGTCGCCTGAACAAGCAGATTGCCAACGATATCGGCATCGCCGAGTCCACGGTGAAAGTGCATCGCACTAACCTGATGCGGAAGATGAAAGCGCGTTCGGTCCCGGAACTCACCCGGATGGCGGACTGCCTCAATATAAAACTACAGCAGCTGCAGAACTTCTGAGCCTGAAAGGCGTGCCATCAGCACTTCCGTGCGAGGGTGCCGTCTACTCGCAAATCGCGTCCACCTCATTTCGCCGCGCCGCTGATCCTCTCCTTTAGGGGCCGATCCGGCCAACGGATTCGGGGCGCGAGGTTTACGCTCTCACTTCTAAGCGATCGCTTAGCACAAGCAGCGACAAGCGAACCTCATCATACCTCCGCGTAGTCGACCGAGGCGCCCCTATCCGTCAAAATGCGGCCGTTGACGGTCACCGAGTTCGCCTTCCCCCTCTTGGTGAACGACCACGAGCGCCCGAATCCGGGCAGGGCGACGCAAGGCCTGTCGGTAGAGACAGCCGCACCTTGACGGAGAACATAGCAGCCCATGGAGCTTCATCAGGTTCGCTACTTCCTCGCCGTCGCGTCCACGCTCAACTTCACCCGCGCGGCCGAGCAGTGCAACGTTACGCAGCCCGCTCTGACCAAGGCGGTGCAGAAACTCGAGCAGGAGCTCGGCGGCCAATTGATCTACCGCGAACGCCAGTTGACGCAGCTCACCGACCTTGGAAAAGAGGTCCTTCCGATGCTGGAGCGCACACTGGCCTCGGCAGAGGCGGTGCGTCGCCGAGCCCAGGAGTTCCAACGCAAGGAAGTCGCGCCACTGAGGATCGGCCTCGCCCCATCCATCTCGGCCTCGCTCGTCCTCGATCCGATCGCCGAGATCGCAAAGTTCGTTCCCGGACTTCACGTAGAGTTGCGTGAGGATGTGACGGAGAAGCTCGTCGACCTCTTGCTCGAGGGGGAGATCAATGCCGCAATGGTCGGCGACGTGCAGGACGTGCCCGCCCGCATCGACGACTGGTCGCTGTTCGAGGAGCGCTACGTCGCGGTTCTCGCGCCGACACACCGGCTCGCAAACCGTCCCTCGATCGGCATCGACGACCTCCGTGAGACCATCTTGCTGGAACGCGCCGGATGCGACATCACTCCGAAGATCCAACGGTCGTATTTCCCCGAGGAACCGCTCCACCTCGGCCACTGCAGCGGTCATGACTTGCACTTGCAGCACATGGCCGCCGCTGGCTTCGGCGTGATACTCGCGCCCGAGCACATGCCGCACCTTCCGACGCTCAAGACCATCCCGCTCGAAGGCGACCTGGTTTCGCGGGAGGTGCGGCTACTGGCAGTGCAGGGGCGCTGCTACTCGCCGGCGCTGGATGCGTTCGTCAAGTTCGCTCGCCTTCGCGATTGGTCGGTCGTCGCTCGGACGGCGTGAAATCGTCGAATGCGTCCAGCGCCCGGAAGAACATGCGGCGCATGCGTTCACTGCGGTTGGTTCAAAAGCCACCCAAATGCGCTACGCGAACAATGCTGACTTCCCAAGCTGTCCCTGACCTCGACAGCCGGACACTGAGCCACCACCGTCGGACTCGCGGTCGACGCGCCACGCTTACCCGCTTCCGTGGCGCCCGACGACTGGAATGGAAACGATAACGACCGGGCATTTCCAATGGTTGACGTGCCGGCCTACGCCTATTGCTTGTCTAACCGGATTGGCCCGTGCCGGAGTGCTTGCTGGCACAGGATTGCGTAATCTCTCTCTTGGGTGGATGCACTTTCCGCGTCGCAAGGACCCGCTCAAGTAATCGACCAGAGGAGTCTCCGATGTCGTTTCGCTTCATCACCAAGTCTATCCACGCCTACCTGATTGACTATCCTGTCGCGGTCGTCTTGATCGCCGCGCCGTTCGTGCTGGGGCTCGGTCAAAGCGGACCGGTTGCAGTCGAGCTCTCGGTCGTCGCCGGTGTGGCCGCGCTGCTCTTGGCCTCCCTGACCGACCATCCCACCGGGATCGTCCACATCATTCCCTACTGGCTGCACCTTTGGGTCGATCGCGCCGTCGGGGTGGTCTTTGTCATCGCACCGTTTGCCTTCAAATTCACAGGGCTCGACGCCTGGTACTACTGGGTCCTCGCTGCGGCTGTCCTGTTCACGACGTCAGTCCTGAACCCGCCTGAGAAGCCAGTTGCGATCCGTCCGGAATTGGGCAGGCGCGCAGCCGGCTGAAAGCTGCGATGGCGTCGTCGAGACGTCGCCAATGTTCGTCTGCAGCCGTCCATAGGACCTCGGGGGAGCGACAATAACGATCGCCTATCGACTCTATGGCGATAGGTGATTTCCCCCGCCGGCGTTGCAGGATCACTCTCCAAAGGCATGGTCCGATCAATCTCAGGATCAGGAGCTGCGATAGCGCCACATCAGCGATGGACGCTGATTGAACGATGCAAATTCTGTGAAAGAAAAACGACACTGATGTCCCACGAAGCCTACGATATTGTCATTGTTGGTGCAGGCGCAGCCGGTTGCGTCGTTGCGAGTTATCTTGCCGAACACACCGATGCGTCGATCGCGTTAATCGAGGCGGGCGACATGGATCGCGATCCGTTCATCCACATCCCAGCGGGCTTCGCCAAACTTCTGGCCCACGACCGGCATGTCTGGAAATACGAGACGGTTCCCCAGCACGGGACGAAGCGAGCATATCGCTCAGGCAAGGTACTCGGCGGCGGCTCCTCGATCAATGCGATGTGCTACGTGCGTGGTCAGATGCGCGATTTCGCCGCGTGGCAGGACGCGGTCGGCGACACCGGAAAATGGTCGTATGAAGACCTGCTTCCCGTCTTCATGGCGCAGGAGGACAACGACACCTTCCACGACGAGTATCACGGCATAGATGGTGGCCTGGCTGTCCAGTTGCCCAAGGGCATCAATAAGCTGAACCAATATTGCCTCAAGGCATTCCAGGAATATGGGATTCCCTATAATCCCGACTATAACGGCAAGAGCCAGATCGGCGTCTCGCCGGTGCAGTCGACGGTCGGAGACCAGCGCCGATGCAGCGCGGTCGACGCTTATCTTCGCCCGCACCTCACTTCGGGCCGCGTGGTCCTGCTCACCGGCAAGACCGTCGCTCGCGTCCTCGTCGAAAACAAGCGGGCTGTGGGCGTTGAGTTCATGGACACGAGCCTGAAGAGGATCATGGCCAGCGAAGTTGTGCTGTCGGCTGGCGCCGTCCATAGCCCGACGATCCTCATGCACTCAGGCATCGGGCCAGCCGAGCAGCTGCGTCAACACGGTATCGCGGTGATCGTCGATTCTCCGGCGGTAGGCGAAAATCTCCAGGATCACCCGATGGTACCGGTCCGTGTCTATGTGAAGGGTGATCTCGGCTATCAGGCTGCCGCGCAGGGTCTCGGCAGCGTGAAGGCCGGCCTGCGCTATCTCGTCACGAAGGACGGCCCGGCGTCGGGTAATGGCATCGAGACGGTGACACACTGGAATCCATCTGATTTCACCGCCGAGCCTACGATCCAATGCTATCACGCTCCTATCGTCTTGAACGAGCAGCTCGGCCCGGCGGGCGACCGCTCGGGCATCACTTTCGAACTCGTGGTGCTTCAGCCTAAGAGCCGCGGCTGGGTGCGGTTGGCCGACAGTGACCCGACGTCGATGCCCCTCATCAACCCGAATTTCGTTGGCGAAGAGGAAGACCTGAGGGCCGCGGTGGAATCAGTGCGCGCGATCCGCAAGGTCATGGCCCAGGAGTCGTTGGCGCCGGTGATCGAGGAAGAGATGGACCCCGGCCTGCACGTCCAGTCGGATGCGGAGATCCGCGAATGGGTGAAGCGCGTCGTGACGACAATGTGGCATCCGGTCGGCACCTGCCGGATGGGCCAGGATGCACGAGCGGTGGTTGACGCGAGGCTCAGGGTCCGCGGCGTCGACGGCCTGCGGGTAATCGATGCCTCGATCATGCCGAACATAACCAGCGGCAATACCAACGCTCCGACCCAGGCGCTTGCGCGCCACGCTGCGACGATGCTGGTCGAGGATCTGAAACGCACCTGAGGAGTTCTGGCGCGAGCAGGCGAGGCCGGCCTCCGGCCCACGCCGGCCGGGAAGCCGCGCGGGAGCTGACACCGGCCATGAGCGTCCAATGCGTATAGAAAGGTTCAGGTACCTGGCTCCTGCAGCCGTACTCGCGATCGGCATCTTTCTGGTCGATACCTTGTCATCACTGCAGTTCGCGGTCGCCTCGCTGTATGTTGTCGTCGTGTTGGTAGCTGCCCAGGATCTCGATCGCGGAGGCGCTGTCGTCGTCGGCTTAGTCTGCGCACTGCTTACCATCCTCAGCTATATTCTTACGCACGGCTTCGTCCCCAATGGGATCGCAGCGTTGCGATCCAGTGTTAGCCTGATCGCGCTCTTGGTCACGACAATGCTTGTGCTCCATAGACTTTCCGCCAACCAGCTCGTCAAGAAAGCAGAGCGCGAACGTATGAACCTGGCGCGCTTCTTCCCGCCAAGCATCGCTGAACAGCTCATCAAGGCGCGGACCCCTCTTTCGTTTACGCGTTGTCAGCGTGCAGCAGTCCTGTTTGTCGACATCGTCGGGTTCACTGACTTCTCATCCAACAGGCCTCCGGATGTCGTCGTCCAGGCGCTGCGACACCACTTGCGTATGTTCAGTGACGTGGTGTTCTCCCATCAGGGTTCGATCGACAAGTTCCTGGGTGATGGGTTGATGGCCTTTTTCGGCCCGCAGTTGACCAGCCTGCGCGACGCCACCAACGCTGCGGAGTGTGCGATCGAGCTCATCAAATCCGTCGATTCTTGGAACCGACGCATTGAGGCAAGAGACCAGTCGCTCCGTATTGCCGTCGGTATCCATTACGGCGAAGTCATCCATGGAGACGTTGGCAATGAGAAGAAATTGGAACTCACCCTGATCGGTGACACCGTGAATGTCGCTAGTCGGGTTGAAGCCCATTGCCGGGTATTGGAGGCTTCGGTGCTCGTCACCGGCGAGTTCATGGATGCATTGTCTGCGGAAGGGAGCGCGGAACTCGCCACTGCGTTTCGCGACGAAGGCGCACACATGTTGCGTGGCCGAAGAGATCCGGTCCGTCTTTTCAGTATTCGCAGGCTGTCGTGCGAGCAAGCCAACTGCGCTTGGCGGTCGCCTCGCCAGCGAAACTCATTGAATCACAGTGGGAATCGGCAAAACCAGGCCGACCTGTCCGGCTGCAGAGCCTTTAGATGTCGTGGGGGGACCGGTGGACCTTGCTTATCGTACAGGAAGCGCGATGCTTAGGGTGTCCATCGTAGAGCGCATAAGCCTACGAGCGGATCGCACCCCGTTCTCAAATATCCTTCCGTGCTTCGCCCTCCTTGGCGATCCGCCGATGGTCGCTCGGATCTCGATTGTACGCCTTTCGAAAAGCCCGTACAAAACTCGAACGGCTCTCGTACCCCGCATTAAGAGCCACTGCGTCGATCGACATCGTCGTTGTCGTCAAATCGATCGCGGCCTGGCGCATTCTTAAGTGTCGCAAGACAGCCATCGGGGATTGTCCAAAAATGTCCGAGAAGCGCGCCATGAACGCCGAACGACTCAATCCTGCACTGTGTGCCAAGCTTTGAACCGAATGAGCGGCTCCCGGCCGCGCCACCATATCTGCAAAAGCACGGGTGACCTGCCTGTCGGCAAGTATCGAGAACCGATCAGTCCACCGTCGGGATGACTTGAGCGACCGTCGTACCAACGAGACAACGATCTGCCTGAGCAGAGAAGCTGTCATGGCTCCAACGCCGACCTCTTGCTGTAACAACTCGTTCATTGCTTCGCGAAGCTTGAGATCAATCCTGTCCGCCGGCTCGAATTGCTCGATGACCGGTTCGCGGAGTTCTCCGAACAGCCTCACAGACTGACCAAAGGATGCGTTAAAAAAGCCGCATATCTGGACGATCTCTGGTTGCTCTTTCGGCACTGCGACGCGAAGGATGCCTTCTTGACGAGTCCAGCAGTCTCTCGAAATGAGCTTCGGAGGGCGATTTCCACCGTCAACCTCGATCATGAGCGGAGTGTTTGGCGGCACGATGATGAGTAAATGAGGGCTCAACGGTATCGTCGGCCCGCCATCAATTGATAGACGTCCCATGCCGCTTAAGTTGTAGTGGATCCCGGGTACGTCAATCGTCCCAAATTCGACTCGATGGCCTCGCGGCACCAAAATCTCGGTCATGGCGATGACATCTATGT
>NZ_JBFRFR010000066.1:0-51481 GCF_052114925.1 Bradyrhizobium sp. 2TAF36
TCTTTCTTCATCTTCACTTGTCAAACAGCCCGGGACCACGAGGCCCCAACCTTCCAGAGTGGAAGGGTTCCGACACCCTTACCGACGATGAATGAACTCCAATCGACTTACGTCGACTGTTGTGTCACTCAACAAGGTGAGGAGCATCAAGAGCGTGCATGCTTCCCTTGGCATCTAGGCCAAAGAGAGCGCCCGACAGACGAGCAACGCTGGAAAACGCATAGACGCTCACTCACCTGACTTCAAGCAGAAAATGAAAAATTTCCACTTCGCCAATCTTCTCGTATCCGCGTAGCAGAGCAGCAAGCCTGCTCGTCCTGGTTAAGCCCAGACGTTCATCGACTTTCCACCCGGGCACTCAGATAGTCAGGACCTCGGAAGAGACCGCTCTGGCCGTCGAGTTAGGGAACGATGCCTCTGCACGCCCACGCGACGTTTGCAAAGGACCTCGGGCCGTCGGGCCGGCCGGCCTCGTAGGCATCGCGCACGGCGGCGTCGGTGCGCGCTCGCTCCGCAGCGTCGAGCGCTGCCACATACTTGCCGAGCGGCCCTTCGCCAGCGGCAATCGGCGTCCAATAGTCGGCAAAGCTTTTGTAGTCCATGCGGATCATCAGCTCTACTTCCGCAATGCTCACGAGACCCTGTTCGGCAAAAGTCCGTCTCAGTTCGCCCGGCTGCATCATTGGTTGAAAGCAATAGCGACTGCGCAGCTGGCGCCCGCTTTCACCGAGTGCCGCCACCGTGTCGACCATCATGCGCATGCCGGGCATCCCGCCGAGATGATCCCACACCGCTGCCGCGACCACGCCGCCCGGCCGAACGACGCGGCGCATCTCGGCTACTGCCTTACCGGCTTCGGGAACGAAGTGGAGCACGAGAAGCGCCAAAGCGCGATCGAACGTGCCGCCCTCGAAGGGCAGTGCACAGGCATCAGCCTGCCGGACTTTTATTCGCGGGTTTGTGTTGCGCCGGATCACGTCCTCGACAAAGACTGGTGAATAGTCGATCGCGGTAATCTCGGCGAGGTCGGCGGCTCTGGCGAGCGTGAAGGTCAGGCTACCGGTGCCACAGCCGATGTCGAGAATCCTTTCGCCGTCGGAAATCCCTGTGAAGTCGATGAATTTCCGCGCGAGTCTTCGGCTCCAGCGGCCCATGAGCTGCTCATAGCCCGCGGCGTTGTGGACGTTGAATTCTGAGGTCATCGAAGTCTCCGTGCGCTTCCCAGATTTTTAGATCTCCACGAGGTGGCTGCACAGCCGCTAACACAATCGCATTGCGATCGCGGCGAGAACGCCGTGCTGCTTGCTCTGTGGATGCGTATGAGAAGATCCGTCACGGCGAGCTCCTTTTGAGGGCTACCATGCCTCATCGAGGCCGAGTTGCCCAAACACCTCGCGACGAAGCTCAACGAAGTGCGGATCGCCCCGGTGGCGAGGATAGGGCTGGCTGTTGACGACTTCAGCCTTGACCCGTGCAGGCCGGTCGCTCAGCACGATGACACGGCCAGCAAGCAATAGCGCCTCCTCGACATCGTGCGTGACCATCAGCGCCGTGAAGCGCGAGCGCTGCCAAAGTGATACGAGTTCCGCCTGCATCGCGATGCGAGTCAGCGAGTCGAGCTGGCCCAAAGGTTCGTCGAGAATGAGCAGCTTTGGGTCGTTGACAAGCGCACGCGCCAGAGCCGCGCGTTGCGCCATGCCACCGGAAAGCTGGTGCGGGTAGGCATTGGCGAAGCCCGTGAGCCCCACCAGGCGCAAGGCGTCTTCGATACGCCCGCCATGAGTGCGTAGCAACCCGCGGGCTTCCAGACCGAGCGCAACGTTGCTCCGTACCGTCCGCCATGGATAGAGCGTTGGGTCTTGAAAAACGACGACGCGCGACGGATCGGGTGCTTCGATCTCTCTTCCCTCCGCTAGCAGGAAGCCGGCTGTTGGAGTGTCGAGCCCCGCGACCAGCCGCAGCAGGGTCGATTTTCCGCACCCACTCGGCCCCAGGAGAGCGACAAATTCGCCGCGGCCGACCTGAAGGCTGATGCGGTCCAATACCGGCAGGGGCTGCCCTTCGAGATCGAAGCTGTGGCTCACTTCGCGGAGCGTTAGCGTCGATCCACGGACCGCGTGATCGCTTGCGATCGCCGCTACCATCGCACCAGACCTTTCTGCCAGGATAGCAGGCGGTCCCGCAAGCGGAACAGCAGCGTGATCAGCCCTGAGCACAAGAACGCCATGAGCAGCAGCGCGGCGTACATATTGGCATAGGCCGCCCAACCTTGCGCCCATTGCAGGTACCAGCCGAGCCCCGCCTTCACGCCCAGCATCTCGGCTACGACAAGAACCGCAAACGAGTTGCCGAGACCCATGAACAGGCCAACAAAGACATGTGGCATTGCCGCCGGAATGGCAACCTTGAGCACGAGGAAGCGCTGGGTTGCTCCCAATGTCCGCGCAATATCGTAATAGGCGCTCTTCACGCAGGCGACGCCCGACCAGGTCAGCACGGTGACCGGAAACCCGGTGGCGAGCGCAATCAGGAAAATGCTGGCGCTGAAGCTCGACGGGAAAACAAAAAATGCGAGCGGCAGCCAAGCTGTCGCGGGCAGCGGCCCGATGAACCGCAAAACTGGGTGGATCCAATAACCGGCGAGCCGCGACCAGCCGATCGCCACGCCGGTTACGAACCCCACCGCCGCACCGAGAAAGTAACCGGTCGCGAGCAGACGCGCTGAGGCGAAGATGCCTTCAGCCAGCCGCCCCCAATCATCGATTACGACTTCGACAACGGCCTGCGGCGGCGGAAAGAACGGCAACGGCAGCAATCCAAGCTTTGCTGTGACGGCCTCCCAGGCAGCAAAAAACAGCGCGAGCGCAAACAGCCACGGGGAGAGCCACTGGAGACGCTGAAAAGCAACAAAACGAACGCCGGCAAAGGCTGCCAGGGCGAGCGCAAGGGCCAACGCGCCGCAGGCAATCGCGAAGCCGCCGGTGTAGGCCCAATCGCTCTCGGGCTTATCCGGCCAGAGCGCAGTGAGCACGGCGACCATAGACCATGCGGCGGCAACAGACAGTCCGCCGATCAACGACCGAGTGGTCGAACTTTCAAAAAAGCCGAAACCCGATTTCTCTGATGGCCTCGGCACTTCATCGATGACCGAGCTCACTGCGGATCTTCCCAATCGGCTCAGCTTAGAACGTCAAGATAAATCCGCTCGGCGAATTTGGCCGGGTCAGTGCTTCGCTTCATGACGTTCACTGCCTTGAGTTCGTCGGTGTAGAGTAGAAGCTGCTTCTTGAGCGTTGCCCCGACCGGGTGATTGTGGTGAGTATGGCTGCGATACATCGTGGCGAGATCCTCTACGGATCCTCTCCCGCCGTAGCCCGAATAGATTGCTGCGGCATCGGCGGGATCGCTGGCAACTAGGTCTGCCCCCTCCAGTATCGATCGGGTCAGAGCGGCCGCCACCGGCATTTCGCTTCGGGTGAGGCTGCCACGTATCGCGAGAACGCAGCAGGTGCGGTCGGCGAATTCACCCGTCAAGTTCGTCGCGATCTCGTTGAGTTTGCCTTCCTTGAGCCAGAGGTAGGGCAGCGGATCTATCTCGGCCAGCGCCTGCACTTCGCCCTTGTCGACGGCAAGCGCGAGCAGATTGGCCGGGTACTGGCGCCACTCTACCTCTTGGGCCGGATCGATGCCCTTTTTGGCGAGGTAGATCGAAAAGAAGTTCTTCGCTGGGCTCGCTTGATCGCTAATCCCGATAGCCTTGCCGCGCAGGGATTCCAGGCTGTCAATATTCGCAGCCTTGGAGCCGAGGAGCCGGATGCAGCCGCCGTGCACACCGGCGGTGATCCGAACGTCGAAACCTTGCTCCAGCGGTTTGAGCCAGCGCAGGGCCAATCCCAAACCGGCATCCGCCTTGCCAGTTGCAATCGCCTCCAACAACTGGTCGGTCGAACCGCCGAAATTGACGAATTCGACATCGAGGTTGTGCTTGGCGAAGATACCCCGCTCCTTTGCGACTGCCGCAGCGACGGTGCACGCCGCGTTCGCATTCCAGGCGAGTYTGAGTTGGCGGGGTGGGCCCTGCAGCTCTTCACTGCTCGCTGCGGCGCGACAAATAAGAGGCTCGCCGGGAATATAAGACAGCGATCCAGTCCCGGATGCCGTCAGCGCGCGAGCCGCTCCAAACATTCCAAGCGGCGCCGTGGCGCCGAGGGTGCAAACCAACGTCAACACCGAGCGGCGGGAGAAGGCGCCCCGCTTCGCTTCGGACAGACCTTTCGTCAAGCTGTTGCCAATTTCGCGCTTTTCCATGTGTCGCTCCCAAACTCGCGTGTGAATGGAATAGAACTGGGCGGCGCTTTGCGGGGCCTTAGCTCACCTCTCTTTGGGCATCATCCGAGCCCGTCTGCTACACGGGTGTGAAGAGCTTCACATTAACGCAAAAAATTGAAAGGAGATAGCCGCGCGGCGATTAAGGCTCTTGTCAATCGTGTTGACCTACTCACGGCGGCGTCTGTCGCATTTGATCGCGATCGGCGCGAGTAGATGGTCAATATCTGAGTCGACACGCACCAGCATGCATGGAGCCTGCGTTGCGCGAATTGAGCAACGCCCGGACCGAGATCATGCAGGATAGGCTGAACTTCGACGCTAAGTTCAGCATGCTTTGGAATGGTCGGCTTCCCGCTTCGCTAGCTTGATCCCGGGAATGGCATCAATGTTGCGCCGGGGCATACTTACAAGGAGGTCGCATGATTACCGCCGTTGTACGATACACACTGCCGCCGCAGATCGACCACGCCGCGTGTCGCGAGCACTTTCACAAGATCGCCCCCAACTTCCGCGGGGTGACGGGGCTGATCAGCAAGCACTTCATCTGGTCCGAAAGCGGCTGGGCGGGCGGCGTGTACCAGTGGGAGCGTATCGAGGACGCTACGGCGTTCTACACCGGGCCGTGGCTCGAGGGCATCATCCAGCGCTACGGCATGAAGCCGCAGATCGATTTTTACGAGGTTTTTGCGGTAACAGACAACACGCGCGGTAAGGTTGWGCTGTTCGAGGAGGCCGTTGCTCCAAATGACCCCAGCAGATAGCTCTTCTACCGCACTAGCGCGTAGAGGTGGCGTTGTATGAGAGGATAGCTGCGGAATCCTCACGTCATCGTAGGTAGCAAGTCCACGCCGCGACCGAATGCGACGATCACTCTGATCTTGGCTCTTCGGAGACGTGCCGATCAGGGCAAATGTCCGCGTTTCGCCAAGAACTGCCCTCCCCGTTAAGTCGCAGTTTGACCCAACCCGGACATATCTTGCACCGGAGACAAGTAGCCCTTTTGGGCGTCCGGTAAGGCCGCCGCCTCGCCGGACCGATTAAGCTTCGACCGCTTTAGTTGAATGTTTGCAGCCTCAATTTGAGCGATCCGTCGGCTTGGCGTTCGAAGACGTGCGTCGCCAAACCACTGAAGGGAGACGGCTTGCCCTCCTTGTCCTTACCCGTAGCGCTCCACTTGGCTGTGCCGAAGACTACCTTGTCGTCTCCGCCGGCATCGATCATCTCCAACTTGTGATCCGTCACACCGCTCGCGAAGAGTCCGGCAAAGAACTTCTCGATCTCGGCCGGCCCCGACGCGACCTGATGTGTGGGCGGCATCAATTTTGCCGTCGCGACATAGGAGGCGCCGATGGCTTTCTCGTCGTGCTTATTAAATGCGGCATCCCAAGCGGCGTAAGCCTTCTCCACGTCCCCCTTGGCGTCCGCGGCCAACGAAATTCCCGGCGCGCCGAGCAGACAAATGAGTAGTGTTGATGTTTGAGCCAACTTCATAGGATACTCCTCTGTTGGATAACGCCTTTCCCGAATGATTAGATCATCTCTCCGGTCGTCTGCCGCGGCTGCGCTCCCGCCAGCATGACGACACCGTCGCCGGTCGCGCTGTGGCCGGCCATTGTTTCATTACGAAAGAGGTGCAGGCGATGGCAACTTCAACGGCGCCGTTCACCTCGGGAGTCCATATCGCGCGTCATGACATCGCTAATGCATCCGGTCCACGCGCCGAACTTCAACCACCACGACCAGTTTTGCGAAGGCAAATTCAGCTGGTTGCCGGAAGAGTCCATCCAATAGTTCGCGGAACAGCAATTCCGGGCAATTACCGTCAACCACGTTGACAAATGGGAGAGAGCGACGGCGCACACATTGCCTAGACCGGAAATCCCCGAGCTGGTCACGGTGTAATTCGCCTTTTGGCCCTTAGCTGACTTTGCCGCGTTGGAGATCGCGCCGGAAGGGTTTGACCATACTTTCCTCGCCGGATCCGGCTCCGAGGCGGTCGACACCGCCCTTAAGATGGCGCTGGCCTATCACCGGGCGCGCGGCGAAGGCCATCGCCAGCGCCTGATCGGGCGCCAGCGCAGTTACCATGGAATGGGATTCGGCGGACTCTCGGTCTCGGGCATCGGATGGCAGCGGGCGCAGTTCGGCGTCATGCTTCCGGGGGTGTCACACCTTCCTCACACACATGATCTCGCGCGAAATGCGTTCAGCAAGGGCGAGCCCGAGCACGGCGTCGAATTTGCAGATGCGCTGGAAGGTCTCCTGACCGCGGTGGACCCCTCGACAGTCGCAGCCGTCATCGTCGAACCGATAGCTGGCGCCGGCGGCGTGCTGCCGCCGCCCAAGGGCTATCTCAAGCGGCTGCGCGAGATCACCAGCAAGCACGGCATCCTGCTGATCTTCGATGAGGTCGTCACCGGCTTCGGAAGACTAGGGGCGCCGTTTGCCGCACAGGCTCTAGGCGTCACGCCGGACCTCATGCGCGAATGGGATGAGTAACGGCGCCGTTCCAATGGGAGGCGTGCTGGTTCATCATCATGTGCACGAGGCCATGTCGCAGGGACCGGAGGCCACCGTCGAGCTCGCTCACGGCTACACCTACTCCGGCCACCCGCTTGCCTGCGCCGCCGCGATTGCCACCCTGGATGTCTATCAGGAGGAAGGCATCTTCGAGAAAGTCGCGCGCATCGCCGGGACATGGGAAGCCGCCATTCACGACATCAGGGGCGCCGGCGGCGCGGTCCGCGATATCCGCAACCTCGGGCTACTTGGGGCCGTAGAGATCAAAGCTGCCCCGAACGCTCCTGGTCAACGGGCCCGCGCCGTGGCGAACAATTGTTTCGAAAATGGGATCTTTGTTCGCGCTGTTGGCGATACACTGATCCTGTCGCCGCCTCTTATCATCAACGAGGAGCAGATTGGTCAGATCGCCGATGGCATCAAGAGCGGCATTCGGACATTGTAAGATACTGAGGCGCAAACAGAGGCCGCCGGAGACCGTTACAGGAATTTCTCGCGGCCCTGTGCTTTGATCTCGGTCTCCAGTTGCTGATCGAGCTTGTCGAGGCTTCGCCTCAAAACCTCGATTTCGTGCGGATCGAGCGCGGCCATGAGCTTGCGCTCGACCCGAACAACGAATTTCTCGATATCCTTGTAGACCTTGCGGCCATCGGTCGTGAGGCTCAGGCTGGCGCGGCGGCGGTCCGCTTTATCCACGTCACGATGAATCAGCCCTCGGCGCACCAGCAATTCGATGGAGCGCGCGACCTTGAACGCATCGGACGAGGTCAATGTCGCAAGTTGCGTGGCCGTCAGCGGCTGATGCCTGGCAATGACCGCGAGGCTTCGCCAGGCCGGCATCGTCAGCTCGTAACGATCTTCGTACATGGGGGAGATGAAGCTGCCCAGCCGCGAAGCGATGAGACCGAACCGGTATCCGGTCCAGTTCTCGAGCGGGAGGATCGTGCTGACCTTGTTCATCAAGACAATTTGCTCGCGGTGATGGGAGCAGAACCATAACGAGTTGCACTGCACCGCTCAACCGCTCGCTTTCCGGACGATCGCGTCATTGACGCAGGGGCGAATTACTTGCATAATGCAAATAATAAGCATTCAAAAGAGCTAGGGAGGATCACCATGTCGAAATCGACTGACGGCCAGGATCTGACGCTGGTTGGCCCGGGTACGGTCATGGGCGAGATGATGCGGCAATACTGGATACCCGCCGCCCTCTCTTCGGAACTATCGGTCGACGGCGATCCAATGCGCCTGATGCTGCTTGGTGAGCAGCTCATTGCCTTCCGTGACAGCTCGGGCCGGGTTGGCGTGCTGGATCATCAATGTCCACATCGCTGTGCCTCGCTGTTCCTCGGCCGTAACGAGCAGGACGGCATCCGTTGCGTCTATCACGGCTGGAAGTTCGACGTTGACGGCCGCTGCCTCGAAATGCCGAACGTCCCCCCTCCGCAGGATTTCAAGGAAAAGGTCCGCGCAAAAAGCTACAGGGTTCGCGAGTGCGCGGGCCTCATATGGGTTTACATGGGCGCGCGGGCCGAGGCGCCGCCGATGCCGATGCACGAAGCGCTGTTCGTTCCGGAGCAGGATCTGACCGTCACCATCCTCCAACGCGAAGCCAACTGGCTCCAGGGCCTCGAAGGCGATATCGACACGTCGCATTTCGGCTTCCTGCATGCCGGACACATCAACCCTGATGATTTCGAGGAAGGCCACCCGGCCCGTCACACGGTTTCCAACCGAGCGCCGGAGTACAAGGTCACCGAGACCGACTGGGGCACGATGTACGGCGCGTTTCGGCCGGAAGCGGACGATCGAATGCACTGGCGCATGGCGCATTTCTCACTGCCGTTCTGGACCCAGACCCCGAACGCCGACTTTGCCGACCACGTGGTCGCCAAGGCGTGGGTGCCCATGGACGACACCCACACGATGCTGATCTCGATCTATGGCGGCCGCGCCAAGGGGGCGACTTACTCGAGTTCCAAGCTGAAATCCGGTGGCGGCATCCCCGGGGCCGACGGTCTGGATTATCTGCCCAACACCACGGACTGGTATGGGCGCTGGCGTGCGGTCCAGAACATCGGCAACGACTGGCAGATCGATCGCGAAGCTCAGCGCACCAACAAGATCTACACCGGCATCCGCAACATCGTGATGCAGGACCAAGCCGTCACGGAAAGCATGGGGCCGATCGTCGATCACACCAAGGAACATCTCGCACCGAGCGACGTGATGATCGCGCGGACGAGGCGGCGCCTGCTCAACGCTGCACGGGCATTCGCCAACAGCGGCACCGTGCCGCCCGGCGTCGACGATGCCGAGGTGTTCTGGAACGCGCGCGCAGGCTCCTACTACGCTGACGCGAAGATCGACTGGCTCGAGGCCTATCAGGACAAGTTGAAGACCGCCATTCGCTGGCGTGCCCCGAGCCCGCAAGCCGCGGAGTAGCGACAATGGCCACGCCGGACCGGGAAAAGCGCGCGCGCATCACGCGCCGCGCTACGGTGTTTGGACTGACCGCCTCTTCGATCCTGCCATCGATCATGGCCCCGTCGAGAGCGGAGGGCGAATGGTCCGCGTTGGTCGCAGCCGCAAAGAAGGAAGGCCGCGTGGTGCTCTACAGCGCGTTCGTCGGCCTTGCCGCGCACAAGGAGCTCAAGAAGGAGTTCGAGTCCGCCTACGGAATCACCGTGGACATTCTCGAAGCGCGCGCGAGCGAAGTCCGGGAGCGCATCCGCATCGAGCAGGCCGCGGGCCGCAACGCAGCCGACGTCTCCGAGAACGGGCGGACCACGACCACGCTGCAGATCAAGGAGGAGCGTGTCTTCGAACCTCACGGCCCCCTCCCCAGCCTCGGCCGTCTCAAGGCGGACTTCCCAAGCGACGGCATGCGGCTCCCTGTCTTTGCGATCGTCTACGGCATCCTGGCGAATACCATGCTGGTCAAGCCGGCGGACGAGCCGAAAAGCTGGCTCGACCTGACGGATCCGCGCTGGAAAGGAAAAATCCTCAGCGACGATCTGCGGACGCTCGGCGGCGGCGGCGTGCTCTTCTCGGTCCTGCAGGACCTCTACGGGCGCGCCTTCCACGAGAAGCTTGCCCAGCAGGACCTGAAGTTCAGCCGGGAGATACCCGCAAATGAGCGCCGCGTAGCGCGCGGCGAATACCCGCTCTACATCCCCGACAGTCTGACATCGCTGCTCGAACTCAAGGGCCTCCCGGTCAAGTTCATCGCGCCAAAGGAGGGGCTGCCCTACGTCGGCTACGATCTCGCGCTGCTGAAGAATGCGCCTCACCCAAACGCGGCGCGGCTGCTGATGGAATACTATCTGGGCAAGACGATGCAGCAGAGCCTTGCGAGGCTCGGGCTGCTGCCGACCACGGCGGACGCGCTGACCGGTGTCGATCCCGCGGTGGCACAGATCGAAACAACGAAGCTTCTCGGCACCACCGATCCCGAACGCATGAACGAGATGCTGTCTTTGGCTCAGCAGATCTATCGCTGAGAGGCACCCCCGGCTTAAGGGGCTGCGCCGGCCTGCTCCGGCACTGCCCAAGCTGATTGCTGCGGAACGACGACGGTCACATTGTCTCCGACGGAGAAGCCACCGAACGGCGGCGCATCGACATTGAGGCGGCTATCGTCGGTCTGCACCACGACCGACCGGATCGGGCCGCGGAAGATCGTGTGCGCAATCTGTCCGGACCATCGAAGCTCGTGGTCACTGTGAGCCGCATCCGGCGCCGCGATACGCGCGTCCTCGGGACGAACCATGACGGTCACGGGCCGCCCGGGCCGGATCTCGCTTGCCGACTCGCACGCTCCACGCCAGCCCTTGCCGACGACGTTGAGCCGCACCCGGCGATCGTCGATCCGCGTGCAGGCCTCCACACTGGCCTCCAGCAGGTTCGGTGTTCCGAAGAAGGCCGCCACGATCYGGTTTGCGGGATAGCGATAAATTTCCTCGGGCGCACCGATCTGCTGGATTCGGCCGCGATCCATCACGACCACACGGTCGGACAACGCCATCGCTTCGGCCTGATCATGTGTCACGTACAGGCTCGTCATCCCAAGCCGTCTCTGGATCGAACGGAACTCGTCGCCCATCTGCAGACGGAGCTTTGCGTCGAGATTGCTGAGCGGCTCGTCGAGCAGCAGCACCTTGGGTTCGAAGACGAGGGCCCGCGCGATCGCCACTCGCTGCTGCTGGCCGCCGGACAGCGCCGGTGCCGGCCGCTCGGCGAAATCCTGCATTTCGACGAGGCGGAGTGCCCTGGCGACGAGATCGCGTATCTCGGCCGCGGATTTGCGGCGCACCCGCAGCGGATAGGCGACGTTCTCGAAGACGGTCATGTGCGGCCAGATCGCGTATGACTGGAAGACCATGCCGAGCCGCCGGCGCTCCGACGGAACAAAGACGCCGCGAGCCGCATCGCTGACGACCTCGTTGCCTATGCTGATGCGGCCACCGGAATTTTGCTCGAGGCCCGCGACCATCCGCAACGTCGTGGTCTTGCCGCACCCCGACGGCCCCAGCAGGGTGACGAATTCACCCTCGCTGACGCGCAGGTCGACGCCGTCGACCGCGACGAAATTACCGAAGCTCCGGCTCACCTTCTCAAGAACGACATTCGACATGGCACGATCCAAGCCTGGTCACATTCCACCGATACGGCTGCTGATGAACTTGAGTTGAACCCAACGGAAGACGATCACGAGAACCATCATGATGAGCCCAATGACACTGACCTGCTCCGCATTGCCGTTCGCCCACAGCTTCAGCAGCACGACAGACAACACCTCGGAGCCGACAGAATAGAGCAGAACGGATGCGCTCAGCTCGCGCATGATGCCGAAGAACACCAGCACCCATCCGACGGCGAAGGAAGGCCAGGCCAGGGCAAGGACGATGCGCCTCATGGTTTGCAGCCAGCTTGCGCCATGCACCCGGGAGCACTCCTCGAGGTCGAACGAAAGCTGCGCATATGCGCTCGACATGGCGCGCACCGAAAGCGGCGTCCCAAGCGAAATATAGGCCAGCAGCAGCGCCCAGATCGTGCCGTAGATCGGAATCGCGTGAGGCAGCAGAGCAAACCCCCAGAGAAACCCGACACCAAGGACGATGCCGGGCATCATCCACGGCAGCCAAGCCATCGAATCGATCAGCAACCGGCCTCGCCACTTCGTTCGGACCGAGACATAGGCGACGGTTGCGCCGAGCAACATCGTCAGCGTGGCGCCGACGAGGCCCAGGAACATCGTGTTGCTGAACCCGCGCCAGAACTCGCTGCTGCCGAACACCGCCTGATAGTGCTCGAGTGTCAGCATGTCCCACTGGTAGAACCCGAAGAACTTGAAGAACGAGCCGATGATGAGTTGCCCGACCGGGAGGACCACCGTCACCACAAAGAACAGAACGCAAAAGGCAAAGGTTGCCCATCGCCATGCACCGAGTTTCATCACCGAAGGTGAATAGCCCTTGCCGGTGATGGTCTGAAAACTCCGGCCGCGCAGCATCCGCCGCTGCAGAAGAACGATCAGGAACAATAGCGCCATGATGACGAAGCTGATCGCGGTTGCATACTGATATTGCGGCGGCGACCGCTGGTTGATCGAGTCGTAGATGTCCGTCGTGATGACCCGAATTCCCGCCGGTGAGCCGAAGAAGAGCGGCGACTCGAAATTCTCGATGCCGCGAATGAAGCTCAGGATGGCCGCACCGGTCAGCGCGGGCAGCATAAGCTGCAGCGTGACAGAGCGAAAAGTTCGCAGGCGTGATGCGCCGCACATGGTCGCCGCCTCCTCGAGACTCGGATCCATCGCTCGGAAGGCGTCCACGATAAGAAGAAACAGGAACGGCACGGAATACTGCATCATGTGCCAGACTACGCCGCCATATGAATAGACGTTGATCGGCGCTGTCTCTGATCCCGTGACCCACTGATAGAGCTGATTGAGCAATCCGACCTGCGGATTGCCGAGCATGCCCCACGCCATTGCGGTCAGGATCGGGGGAATGAAGAATGGCAGCGTGATCAGGACTTCCAGAGCCCCCCGGAATGGCGTGTCGGTTCGCGCCAGTATCCAGGCGAGCAAGACGGCCAGGATTACCGAAGGGATGGTCTTGGCCAGGGATATGCCGACGGTGTTGAGGAGTGTCACCGCGCTTTGCAGCGTGATGACGTCGCGATATCCGTCCAGATTGAAAGTGCCGGCCATTCCCGGCGGCGTCGAATGCAGGCTTCCATAGAGCAGCATCGACAGCGGATAGACGGAAAGGAAGGCGAGAACGACGACGAGCAGAGCGAGCGCCGCAAGGCGGCCTGCCGCAGTCGCCTGCAGCCACCGCCCGATCCCGCTCAGGCCGGTCGTACGCCTCTCGACGAGGTTGTTCACTCCCTCTCCGGCTGAAACGCTCATGGGTCTCTCAGGGGTAAAGCTTCTTGGCGAGATCCATCATCGAGGAGCGCTCAGCCAGCTTGGCGGGACCAATGATCTTGGCGTTCACGAACTGCTGCGCGTCCGGATTGGCGCGCTCGGCGGCCGCGGCGTTCACCGGAAGCATCCATGCGTTCGCGTAGAGCAATTGCGACTCGACGCTGAGGAAGTGGTCGATGAACAAACGCGCAGCGTTGGGATGCGGCGCGTTCTTGAGCACCGCGAGATCCATCTCCGCGAAAGGTGCACCCTCCTTCGGAATCACGACTTTCACCGGCAGCCCCTTCAGATCGGACGTAAAGGCAAAGATCTGYGGGATATAGATGGCGTACTCGCCGCGAGCGACGCGCCGCGCGTCGTTTCGCATATCGCGGCTGAACACGGGCTTTTGCTCGGCGAGCTTCTGGTTGAAGTCGGTGCCCATGGTCTTTTCCAGGATGGCGAACATGGTATTCCCGCTGCCGAGCGGCCGCATGTCGTCCGAGAGGATCTTGCCCTTCCATTTGGGATCGTTGAGATCGTTCCAGCTCGTCGGGATGTCCTGCTCCTTGACCAGCCGCGTGTTGATGAGGATGCCCATCGGCTGCATGAAGGCCGGCACGCTGTATTCATTGGCTTTGAACGGCGGTCGCAAATGGGCGGCATTCGGGATCGGCGGCAGTTTCTGCACGAAATCGCCGTTCTTGAGTTGCTCCTCGATCATGGTCGTCGTGACCATTTCCGCGTCGCCCAGAAAGCGGCCGGCCGCCTGCTCGGTGCGGATGCGCTCGGAGAGCTCACTGGCACGGAGGTCGAGACTCTCGACCGGAATTCCGTACTTCGCTTCGAACGACTTGAGGACAGCCGTGAAGTAGGGAGCGCCCAAGGCCATGTTGTAGACCACGACTTTGCCTTCCTTCTTGGCGGCCTCGACGACCTTGTCCCAAGAACCGTCCTCGGCTTGCGCGGAGCTCAACAGACCCACGAAACAGGCGACAGCCGCCGACATCCCTAGCTTGAACACCACTTACTCCTCCCAATGCGCTTTTATTTGCTTAATTGATTCACTGGTCTTCAGACTTCCAAGACAACATATTGCTTGTCGATCGTGACCTGAAACGTTTCGGCGCGCAGCTCGCCTTCGATCAGCGCGCCTCCGGGCTCGACTTTCAGCTCATAGCTTCGGACCTTGGTGCGATCCGGCTCGCACCATGACCGACCGGTTCGCAGATCGAATTCCCAGCCATGCCACGGGCAGCGCAACAACTCACCACGACGGCTGTATTGATAGTCACCGGGCCCCGTCGCCTCGACGAGCCCGACGATGCGTCCCTTGCACAGGGACGCCCCCTCATGCGGGCAACGATTGCCGACGGCGAAATACTCGCCCTCGACATTGAAGATGCCGATCTCGCGTCCATTGACCTGGACCAGCAGGCGCTGGCCCGGCGGGATCTGATCCACGGTCGCAACCACATGCCGCGCCATCAGTCCAGCCTGTAGAACTTGCGCGCATTCTCGTAGAGAAGCTGCTCGCGCTGGGCCTGTGTGAGGTTGGCACGAAACGCGTAGCGCGGATCGTCGAAATCCCAATGCGGGTAGTCGGTGGAGAACAGCAGCCGATCCCATCCGATCCTGTCGAACAGATCGATCAATTCGGCCGACGTCGCCGGCTCTTCCATCGGCTGCGTGCTGAACCACACCTGCTCGCGCACATATTCCGACGGCGGCTTCTTCACATGAGGAACCTCGCTCCGAAGGCGTGCCCAGTGCTTGTCCATGCGCGCATTGAGCGACGGTACCCAGCCCAAGCCGCCTTCCATGATCACGACGCGCAACTCGGGAAAGCGCGCCAGGACCCCTTCGAAGACAAGGCTCGCCACGACCGCCTGCATGGTCTGGGCGACCGAGTGATGTTCCTCCATGTAATAGGATGTCCATCCGCCGCCGGTCGATGGATGGCCATTGGTGCCACCGACATGAATCGTGATCGGCAGGTTGTTGCGCACGGCCGCCTCATAGATCGGCCAGTAGCGCCGGCGTCCGAGCGGCTCGTCCGTCTTGGGCAGGATCAAGATCTGGGTAAAGTTGGGATCCCCTCCCCTGGAATCGATCTCGGCGACGGAGGCAACCGTGTCTTCCTGGGCGATCAGCACCGAGGCCCTCAAACGCGGCTCCTGCTTCACCCAGCGTTCGACCTGCCAGGTGTTCATCGCGCGGGTCAATGCGACGCCAAGGTCGAGATTTCTCTGACTGCCCGGATTCCAGCGCAGGGGTATCAACATGCCCACCTCGATCCCGTTCGGATCGAGGTGCTGCTTCTTCATCAGGTCAAGGCTCGATCCCGGCGGCCCACCCTCCTCCGGATAGGCATCGATCCGCGCAGCGTCGGGCGACATGCGCGGATGCGACAGCGCCTCGGAGAAGGCGTGGCGCAGGTGGCTGCCATAGACCGTAAGATGCTCGATCCATTGCCTTTCCAGATAAGGATGCACCTCGGTCCAGGACGTCATCGCCGGATGGATGTCGCAATCGATGACTTTCAGCTTGTAGTTCGAGGCCCGTGGCCGTTCCAGTTCAACGGTGCTCATGGCACAACCTCCATGATCTGATCGGCCGTGGCCAATCGCGAGTAAGTGGCGAGCGCATTTTCACTGGCGATCTTGCGGAAAAGCGCATCAGGGAGCCGGCCGGAGAGAACCGCATCCCCGTCGAAATGCCAATGCGGATAGTCCGTCGAGAACAGGAACAGTTCGTCCGACTTGATGTGATCGGCGAGCCGCATGATGGCCTCGCCGTCGTCCGCCGCATCGACCGGCTGGACGGTGAAGCGCACATTGTTACGGATGATCTCCGACGGCGTGCGCGTGACCCACGGAACCTCGGCTCGCACGCCTTTCCATGTCTTGTCGGCGCGCCAGATGAACCCGCTCAGCCACGTCAACCCGGATTCGATTGCAACGACCTTGAGCCCGGGAAACTTCGCGAACACGCCCTCCGATATCAGGCTTTGAAGCTGGCTCTCGAATGCGGCGGATTGCGCCACATAGTCCTCGACATAGTATGACGGCCACCCGACGGCGGTAGGCGCATATCGATAGGCGCTTCCTGCGTGAATTCCGATCGTCAGGCCGAGGCGCTCGGCGCGTTCGTAGATGGGCCAGAGATGTCGCCGGCCCAGCGTAGTTTCACCGGACACCAGCATGAGGACCTGCACGAACCGGAAGTCGTCGGCGCGGCGGTCGATTTCCGCCACGGCGAGTTCCGCGTTGTGCGACGGGATCACGATCGAGGCGCGGAGGCGCGGATCCCGATTGAGCCAGTGATCCCTGATCCAGTCGTTGGTCGCCCGGCAGAACGCTGCCGCCATATCCTCACTGTGAAGGACCTGCGCGCCGTAGAGGCAGTTCAGAATTCCATAGCGTGGTCGAAACCGATCGAGCACATGGTCTTGCATCGCTTCGAGCGAGGAGCCCGCCTTCGCACCACCCGGGAGAAGCCAGTCCGGACGACAGGATAGTGGCGAGTTCTGCGGGTAGCTGGTCAGGCTCAGATTGAGACGGTCGAGCGCGCGGACGGAGACCATCTCGCGCCAATAATCGTCCAGATAGGGCAGGAGGACGCCCATCCCGGGCACAGCCGGATGAAGGTCGCAATCGATTGCGCCGGCATACGTCCTCGCCTGATCAAGACCGGCGACCAAGCCGTTTCCTTCCATGTCACTCTCGCCACTTTTTTCTTGGAATTGGAAGATTGGACGCTATGTTGATACATCAATAAATGTTTTGTCAAGAAATTTGATCTGGATCAATGCGCTGCAAAATGCGGGACTTGGAACGAAGTCCATTGGAGATCTTCGAAAATGCCGGCGACCAAGAAATTCGAGAGGGAGAAAGCTTCGGACGAACGTTCCCGGAATGCCGGAATGCTGGCCCGTGAACATGTGGCCGTGCTGGTGTCGACCCTCGGCATGCGCCTCAACAGAGGCGCGACTGCGTATTACCGCGCGGCCTGGAACATCGGCATCGTGGAATGGCGTCTTCTCATGACGCTCAAGAGCATCGAATCCCTCAATGTCAGTGAACTTTCCGACGCTGCCGACGTCGACAAGGCTGCAGCAAGTCGCAGTCTCGCCATCCTGGCGGATCGAGGGCTGATCTCGATCGAGCAGACTCGCTCCYGTGGCAGAGCCGCTATCGCCAAGCTTACCCGCGAAGGTAGAGATTTCGCCACTAGAATGGCCGAAGCCTCGCGTAAGCGCGAGGCTCGGCTATTCAAAGATTTCCCAATCGCCGACAAAAAACAATTGTCGCAACTTTTACTTCAGCTTTCTAATGCCTTGGATCATGCTGATTGGGAGCACTAACGGATCAGACAGCAGCGGAAGGATCAAGTGAGCTACGACGCTCAAGTCCACCCCGCAGAACGTTTCTCGATAGGATGTCCCCGTCTCACTCACGGCACGCGCGACGCTCTTGCCCTCCTTAGGGAGACGACCGGCGGTTTCGGATCGCCCCCAAGGTCCTGCTAGATGGCGCATTGTTCTGAAAGTTGTAGCCGTCTCTCGCTTTTCAACCCGGATCGGCCGCAACAATTCGTAGACGTGGCTAGGCTTGATCTCTGGGATCGTGAGTTTCCAATTGTCGGGCCAGCGTACCGTTTGAGCGACGACGGCCATTGACTGCGATGCTTCGTGCTCCAGATCGACCAGTGCTTGCGCATGTAGATTTCGGCGCACAGCTCGAAAGTAGGCAGGGTGACCTTGGTCTCTCCGGCTTTCGCTTCCTCAGGCGCCGCTCGCTTCTCCACACGATGTCGACGCCGGGTGCGCTGCGATCGCCTTTGACACGAAGACGCGCTGCGTCGCGGGCAAGCCGCGCGTCCTTTAGCGACACGTCTTTGAGCGATCCTAGACCGAGCCAGCGCGGCTTACCTTCTTTCCAGTATCGGTAGCACCAGTTCTGGCACTCGCGACGACGAGGTAGAGACCGTCGCCGTTGTTGTTGCTGGCTGAGAAGATGATGACGGCACTGCGAAAATGCGAATAACTTCCGTTGGTCACTTTTGAGGGGCTGTGTAATAGGCCAAGCGGTCTCCCATCCTCAAGCAAGTCGATCTGGTCGGACCACTGTCAAAGTCTTGGCACTGGCCTGTTTCCGGCGACAGTGGCCTAGTTTGAAATGACAACGTGGCCCGTTTTGTTCTGGGCCAACCATACGGTGTATTCACGGGCGGAACACGCCATAGATTGCCGAACTTTCCCGATCTTGGCACGATCTGCAATAGACGCCGCATTCTGACGGGCAATATCATTTCCCGTTTCAGGACTATGGAGGGCGGGCGCGCTTCGCGGGCTAGCTCTTAGTCCGTATTCCTGACCGCCTCAGCTAGTATGGCGTAAAGCTGGCGCTTGCTGAGCTCTTTGGGCTGCCGCTTCTCCAGTGGTTTCGACACCTTCTTACCTACAGTGCGGGCACAAGCGGCGGACAATGCCGCTCTCTTCCGGTCTACCCCTGTGAACGGAAATCGTCAGACTGCACCGGCGTGTATCACGCGGGCCAAAACCGGACTCGTGCACCGCAGAAAATGATGCGCATGATCTACTTATCCTATCGGTTCTGGTATGATCCCTAAGGTGGTTGAAGATCTCGGGAAGCGGATGAGCCCGAATTTTTCGAGCAGGAAGGGCATCTGCGGAACCGAACGTAGCATCAGACGTTCTTCCGGCGTATGAGCAGCGCCGTCGCCCCGGCGCAGCCCGCGCAGAGGCGTCGCGCTGTGCTGGTCGGAGAGAATGCTCATGAGACTCACTCTTTCGGTCATCAAGGCTGACGTTGGCTCAGTCGGCGGGCATACGAAGCCATCTTCACGCATGATGGCAGCTGTCGAGGGCGAGGTCGCGAAGGCGATCTGCAATGGTCTGTTGATCGACGGTTTTGTCTGCCACACCGGCGACGACATTGCGATCATCATGACGCACACACGTGGCGAGGGGAGCTCAGAGATCCATCAACTCGCCTGGAAGGCGTTTCTTACGGCCACTTCGGTTGCAAGGACTTCCGGTCTCTACGGCGCCGGCCAGGATCTTCTCGCAGACGCACCTTCCGGAAACATTCGCGGTGCCGGCCCGGGCGTCGCCGAGCTCAGCTTCGACCACAGCCTCTCGGGGCCGAGACCCGCGGAATCATTCATGGTGTTCGCCGCCGACAAATGCGGCCCCGGCGCCTATAACCTGCCGCTCTACCTCGCCTTCGCTGATCCCATGTATTGCGCCGGGCTGATGCTACCCCCGATGATCAAGGGATTCCGTTTCCATGTCATCGACATGGACCACACGGCGGGCGACAGCGTGATCGAACTCGACGCGCCCGAGGACAACTACCACATTGCCGCGCTGCTCCGCGACAACGAGCGCTTTGGCATTGATCGCATCGTTTCTCAAACATATGGCGAGGTTGCCGCCGCCGTGTCGGCGCAACGTCTTCACGCAATCGCAGGCAAGTACACCGGCAAGGACGATCCGGTCGCAATCATCAGGAACCAGGGAATTTTCCCGGCGCCCGAGGAGATTATCTCGCCCTTCGCCAAGGCACACTTCGTGGGTGGCGATGCGCGCGGCTCGCATGTGATGCCGCTGATGCCCGTGCCGCTCAATACACCGGTCACTGGCATGTACTGCCTGCCGATCGTTTCTTGCGCTGGCTTTTCGGTCGACAAGGACGGCCGCTTTTCCGAGTCCTATACCGATTTCTTCGACAACCCGGCGTGGGACGAGGTGCGCCGGCGCGCGCAACGCAAGGCAATCGAGATGCCCAGCCAGGGCTGGTCCGGCGCTGCGATGCTGCCATATTCTGAGCTGGAATATGGCGGCTTCCGCGACACCGTATCCGCACTCGTGAAGCGATTTCGGCTGCGTGAGGAGCGCAAGCCGGAGGCGGCCGAGTAGCGAAGCTGCGCTGTGCATTATTACGACCTGCCAATGCTGGGAGGTTTGGCTTGGCGAAAAGACGCATCGGCATTCTCACGGGCGGCGGCGACGTCGCCGGCCTCAACGCAGTCATCAAGAGCGTGACTTATCGCGGCAGTGAGAACGACATCGAGGTCGTCGGTCTCCGCCGTGGTTGGGAGGCCCTCACGCACTTGAACCTCGAGGACCCGACCAGCAGGTCTCACTATGTCATCCCGCTCAACCGTGAAAACACTCGCACTATCGACCGGCGCGGCGGCACCGTGCTGCACTCGAGCCGCATCAATCCGTCCAGAATACAAAAGCTGCCCGATCATCTCGTCGGCAGGGACGTTCCAGTCTCCCTGAGTACCAAGGACGGCATCGTAACCAAGACCTGGGACCTCACCGGCCAGGTGCTGGCGAACCTTTCGGGGCTCGGAATCGAACACCTGATCGCCATCGGCGGCGACGACACGCTCAGTTATGCGGCCAAGCTCAACGAACTCGGCGTCAAGATCATCGCCATCCCGAAGACGATGGACAACGACGTCCGCAACACCGAGTACTGCATCGGCTTCTCGACCGCGATCACCCGCGCCAGCGATGCCATCCAGCGACAGCGCACCACTGTCGGCTCGCATGAGCGAATTGGCATTTTCCGCGTCTTTGGCCGCGATGCTGGATTCACAGCGCTCTACGCCGCGTATGCGACCTCGATACGATGCGTCATACCGGAGTACAAGGTCAACCTCGACAAACTGATCCAGCTGCTCCTCGAGGAGAAGCGAGCGAACCCAAGCAACTACGCGCTGATCGTGCTCAGCGAGGGTGCCGAGTGGGAGGGCTTCAACCTGCAGGAATACGGCGAGCCTGACGCCTACGGTCACCGCAAGAAGGCCAACGTGGCGGAATCGCTTGCCGACGAGATCAGGCGGCGCGCCGGCGAGGAGACGATCACCTCCGACCTCACCTACGACCTGCGATCGGGCGATCCGGACTTCATCGACAAGCTTGTGGCCCTGACTTTCGGCAACATGGCCTACGATGCCATCCTGGAAGGCAAGACCGGCCTCATGTCGGCGCTGGTAGAGGGCTGCTACGACCTCGTGCCCATCCCTGACGCCAAGCTCGGCCCGCGCAAATTGGACGTCGCCAGCAGCTACAACACGGAGCGCTATCGCCCCATCTACGGCAACAAGCAGGGGTTGCCGATCTTTCTCAACCGCGCGTCATAGATAGATGGTGACCCAAGCGCCGGCATGACTGGTTGCTGCGGGTGCGTCGCAACCGGCCTTGTCGCCGCAGCGCCACCGAGATCGGGGAGACGGCTCATGAGGACCTTGCTGCTGCTCGTGCTTTCTATGGTGACCGTCGTGCGCGAAGTGACCGCACAGGACGCGCAATGCGTCCTCGAACGCGCCGCCATGGTCGAAACCATCCGGTCTTACGCCCGGTCCCACGTCAGTGTTTTGGGACAGCAGGGGCTGTCGGGGAGAGTCCTTGAGGCCATGGGGCAAACACAACGCCATCTGTTCATCCCTGAGCGATCTTGCTCCATCGCATACGCAGACATGCCGCTTCCGATCGGCGCCGGCCAGACCATATCGCAGCCATTCATCGTGGCCTTGATGACTCAGCTGGCTTACGTCGCGCCCGATGATGTTGTGCTCGAAGTCGGTACGGGTTCGGGCTATCAGGCTGCCATCCTTGCGCACCTGGCGCGAAAGGTCTGCACCATCGAGATCATCCCGCAGTTGGCCGCAGCCGCAGCCAAAACGCTCAAAGACCTCGCGTATGACAATGTGAGCGTTCGGCTTGGCGACGGCTATGCTGGCTGGCCCGATTGCGGTCCTTTTGAAGCAATCATCGTCACCGCAGCGCTCGGGCACGTACCGGCGCCGCTGATTGAGCAGCTCAAATTGGGTGGCCGGCTGGTGATGCCGGTGGGACCTGCCTACACCACTCAGCAACTCACGGTGGTGGAAAAAACCGGCCCGGGCAAGACAACAACGCGCGCCGCCAGCCTCGTGCGGTTTGTACCCTTTACGCGCTCACCAGATTAAAAGCCAATCGACGTTTAATTCTTGAGCAGCACTTGCGCAGTCGCCTCGCTGGCTGGAGCCTTGCGGAAAGCGCCAGCTGTTCGAACCTGTCGGCTTCGGGTCAAAAGCTGCACTGACCGCCGCGAAGTCCAACTTCCGCTCTGCCCCTGTTAACGGACATCGTCAGACGGTCAGTCAGGTCCACCACCAGTTGTAACTCAAAAAGACCCGCGCGCGAAGGGGAACCGAATGCGCTAGGTCGCATTTCTAGACGTACAGGCACACTTGCTACGTCAAGCTGACCCTTTCACGACAACTTCCGAAAGGATGGCGACCATGCCACGGGTGAAGCAAGCTGCGAAGCACGCACGCGCAACCAAAGCCGCCGCCGTGACGGCACTCGGTACGGCCGGACTGGGTCTCTCGCTGGCGGGGAGCGCATCCGCGCACACGATACCCACTGCTCATATCCCGCATTCTGACAACATCTCGCCCAATCAGCGCTTCGTTCTTGGCGAAGAGGAAATGGCCGACGTCAGTCTCGCCACGTTCTATCTCTTCGATAAGGAAAATGCTGGAAGCGACGTGCAGCTAGCCGCTGTTGTTGTTCGCCGAGGTTGCGGTGGTTGCCGTGGCTGCCGTGGTTGCCGAGCTGTGCGTGGTTGCGGGGGTTGCGGCGGCTGCTGCGCACGCTGGGGACGGTGCCGCTGGTGCTAAGTTCCGCGACCTAGCGGATGAACGATAAAACTTAACGAACAATCGTGCGGCATCTCCGCCCCAGGTCGGCGATGATATCCCCCCTGTAGCCTGCTTCTCAGTACATCCGTGAAACCGAAGCGTCGACCGATGTTATAGGGTCTTCAGATTTTCAGCGCTCGTCTTTCCGCGCCTCGGATCGGTCTTCTCCTCGAAGGAGACCTTCTGCCCTTCGGCTAGTCCATGAAGGCCCGCACGCTCGACGGCGCTAATGTGAACAAATACATCCGGYCCACCATTGTCCGGCTGAATAAAGCCAAAGCCCTTCTGGCCGTTGAACCACTTCACGACACCCGTTGCCATTATCCGTCTCCAACAATACCCACGAAAGAGTTCGCTACCCACAATCCGTGTGAGCAAATTCGATCCAGCGATGTCTTGGAAAGGCCCCCTCGGGGCGCGGCCATCAAGTCATTCAATAGGTCGAACCCCTTCACCATACCACCGGTGGCATGGGTTGCCACGGGAATGAGATGAGAGGGCGCCGCGGCTGGCCTCGGGTTCCGCGGCCTTCTCGAAGGGACTGTTCACGGCCCGCAAAACCTTGATTGCAATCAGCGGGCCGGCGGGCTTCTCTGTGCGGCGCACGCGCCCCAAATGCTGTAAGGAACACAATGCCCTACATCTTCTCGATCAACGACGACGTTCATCATCAAGCCCAGCGACCGCAGGGCCGCGCCGACAATGGCGGACGGACCGTCTACACAATTGTTGCATGCCTCCCGATTGAGGCGGACGGACGCATTCGATACCGCATCAAAAGCAAAACCGAGAATTTCGAGCGTGTTGTAACTGAAGATGAACTCAGTCAGTGGCCACAGCAGTAGGCGCGACAGTGGGCCTGTCGGTTGGTTCACAGGGGAGATCCGGCTCGACCTGCTTGCGGTCCACCTCGCTTCTCAGTGGCATTCGTACCGCGAGTGCAAACACCGCCTGTATCGCATCAAGCTCAAGGCCTCTCTTCGTTGCGTGTTCAGCCCGAACTATGCAGCCCCTGTGTTCTCCAATGAGCGCCAAAGGAGCCGCGACGCTAGTGGCCCGTGGCGTGCCGGTTCATTTCCTCCAGAAGCTCGCGCATTGCGTCGAACTGCGTGCCAAAGCCTTTCCAGTCGCCGGACTTCAATCGTTCAACGGCATGATTGTAACGGTCGAGCGCCTCCCGTGCCTGACTTGCCGACGGGCGTGCGACAGGAATTTCCTCCTTCGTGTTCGAGACCGGCCGCACCGCGCCAGGCTCGATAAACAGTGCTGACAAGGCCTCGTCGAGCGTCTCCTTCATCACCACATGTTCACCATAGGCTGCGATCACGCGTTTCAACTCCGGCAGGTGTCCGTGCTCCGCTCGCAAATAGAGCGGCGTTACATAGAGGATCGAGTTCTCGATTGGGATCACAAGCAGGTTCGCACCGCGTATCACCCGCGAGCCCATCTGATTCCACAGCGTGATCTGCTGCGATATATCGGTGCTCTGATTGATCCGCGCTTCGATCTGGAACGGCCCGTAGACGAGCTTCTCCTTGGGAAACTCGTAGACAATCAGCTTGCCGTAGTCGGGTGCGTCGCAACGCGCGGCGAGCCACGCGATCATATTGTCGCGGCGGCTTGGCACCATGGGAAGCATGAGGAAAAACTCGGCCTGCGGCTCGCCGGGCAGTCGCATGATGATGTAATATGGGGCCATCGTCGCAATGCCGCCGCCGCCCGGCTGGCGCGGGAACTGCCAGAGATCCTCGCGGTTATAGAAAACGTCAGCGGCCTCCATGTGATAGCTCTGATAGAGCTGCGCCTGAATCAGGAACAGGTCCTCCGGATAGCGAATGTGCCTCTGCATATCCGCCGGCATGGCCGAGAATGGCTTGAACATGCTCGGAAAGATACGCCTATAGGTCGCTGCAATCGGATCGCCGGTGTCCATCAGGTAAAAGTCGACGGTCCCGTTATAGGCATCGACGATGACCTTCACTGAATTGCGAATGTAGTTGATATCCTCGTCTTGCGCCGGCTGCGCGGAGGGGAAGTAGGAACTCACCGTGTAGGCGTCCTGCATCCAGAACATCCGCCCATTGCTGATGACCAGATAAGGATCGTGATCGAGCCTGAGGAACGGGGCGATCGTTCGTACTCTTTCCCCGATATTGCGCCGGATCATGATACGGCTGTCGGTCGTGATGTAGCTTGAGAGCAGTAGGTTCGGGTCGTTGAAGTAGTAAGCGAACAGGCCTCTCCACACCATCGCTCCTATCGGAACGCCGCCCGTACCGTCATAAGCCGCGTAGACATTGTCCTTTCCCTTCGGATAGTCGAACTCCGGCGTGCTCCCCTTGACGATGACGTAGTTGTCGCTCCGTTCGCCGTAGTAGAGGCGCGGCTCGTGGATTTTGGGGCCTCCATCCGCAACCGGAGGGATATCCCGCAAATAGAGCAGCGGTAGCCCCTCGGTGCTTTTGCGCGTGACCGGGCTCATCACCGCGCCATTGCCGTGAGTAAACAGCACGTGGCGGTTGACCCATGTCTGGGCATTGGGCGGCAGCAGGGAGGGCTGCAATTCGCGAGCCGAGAGCATCACGCTTTGGTAGGAGCCATCGAGCCAGTAGCGATCAACATCAAGATCATGGAATTTGTAGTAAGTGCGGATCTCTTGCAGCTGCGCGTAGGTGTCCGACAAGGGCAGCCAGTCCCACAGCCTGATATTGTCGATTGTCGCCTTGTTGGCGTCGAGCGTCTTGAAGCTAAGCTTCTGTTCCGCCGCAAACGGCTTGGCTGCGATCTGATCGAGATTGTAAGCCTGCCGGGTGAGCGCAATGTTGCGTTCGATATAGGGCCTTTCCAGCTCCAATTCGCTTGGTTTGACGAAGAACTCCCGGAACAGCACGGGAATCACGCTGGACAGCACGAAAGACCCGATCACGACAAGCAGGAACGCGGCGGCAAGAAGCCGGTAGGTGCGCACCCGCAAATTTGCCCACGTGGCGAACGCCGCGATGACCGAAAGTCCGATCATCAACCACAAGGCCGGGAGCCTCACGTGGACATCGGTGTAGCTTGCGCCGACGACCACACCGTTGTCGCCGTAGAGCAGCAGATAGCGATCAAGACCATAGGACCAGGCCTTCACCGCAAAGAAAAGACCGAGCAGCACTGAGCCGTGGGCAATCGCCATCGACGACATTGATCGACGATGAAGGTCGTATTCGATATCGCCGTGCACCCAGTAGATCGCCGCGGCGAAAAGCGCGCTGAGAACGAGCGCGAGCATGATCCAGTTTTTGATGAGGATATAGGCGGGCAGCGAGAAGAGATAGAAGCCGATGTCCTTGTTGTAGAGCGGATCGTCTGCGCCATATGGCACCTGATAGACAAACCGCAGGAAGACACCCCAGTTGCCGACTTCTGCGGCGGCGACGAGCAGAGCGATCAAAGCTGCCCCACCTACGATCAACCGGGACCACGGCAGTCGATCGCGTAAAAGCGCAAGCAAATCTGGCGGCGCGTTGACCGCGAAGTTCCACACCGAAGCGGTGACAAGCTGTGTCGACCGCCGTCGGGCAAAGCGCAGTGCGAACCATCCGTTCAGCCAAAGGATGATGGCGGTTCCGGTCCAGACCGCAAGAAAGATGACGGTTTTCGCACCGATTGTCGTCCAAAAAACCTGCGGATAATTGATCGAGGAAAACCACAGCCAGTCGACGAGGAGGTCGCTCGCGAGCCAGAGAAGGATCAGGCAAACCCCAATGACAGCGGCCGCAATAGTGAGCCCGACCACGGCACTCTGCCTTGGTACCTTCCGTTCGGGTCCGGTGATCCCGATCGTCATGGCTTGATCATAGCGGAAATGAGGGACGCCCGCCGCTCGATTTCGCGGTCGGAATAGCGCCTCAAGGCGGGGGCACGGGTGCTCGAACCTGGGTCGCCAGGATCGCGAAACAGCGCAAAGTGGCGAGGTCGGCCGCGAATTCCCATTCGGCCTCGGTCGGAAGTTCCTTGCCTGCCCACTTGGCAAAAGCCTCGGCGTCGTTGAACGCCACATGCACGACCGGGTGCTCGTCCAGCTCGCGGATCGAGCTGCCCGGTCCGTAAGGCCGCCGCCAGCAGAAAATTTGTCATAATTCAAAGGCGCGCGATGTACCGATCATCGGCGCGACCTAAATGATCTGCGGACAGTTTTCTTCCTGACGGCTCAGCGATTGCGCCAACGAGTCGCGATGATTGCCTATGTTGTTTCGTCAAACTACTGCTCGACAGCTGACTATGGTCGCTCCGTTCTTGTGGTAGATTCGGCGGCGCTATCGTGCCAACCGACCAACCAACGATCGGATTTTGACACGTGCTGATTCAGTTGTCCGCAGGTTGCTCGCTCATATAAACTACCCCCCGATCTCCTGCGGAGCCTTGCCATGAAAGCCTTCTTGCTCGCCTGCGCAGCCGCAATTGTGATCGCGGCGGCCGGTTTTGTCGTCCTTGACCAGATCCAGGAACCCGTCCAACAAGCGTTTGCGACGACGGGCGTGCGGCTCTGACCAAGCGCCTGGCACATTTATGGGCCGCGCGATCCCTACTCCGCCGCGGTGGCCGCCGGCCGGGGCCGTGCATTCGCTTCGGCGCGCGCATTCTGCTCTTCAAGCCAGAGCCCATGGTGCTCCTTGGCCCAGTTGACATCGACAGTGCCGCTGCCCATTGCCTCGAACGCGCCTTCCATACCGATCGTCCCGATATAGATGTGCGCCAGCATCGCCGCGATGAAGAGCATCGCCACGATGGAGTGAACGATCTGCGCGAACTGCATCCCTTCGATACCTGACAGATAGAACGGGAACATCAGCACATATCCGGTGGCCGCCACCAGGCCTCCGCCGATGACCACGATCCAATAGATCGCCTTCTGGCCGGCGTTGAAACGATAGGCCGGTGGATGATCGTGACCTACTATACCGCCACGGCGCTTGATCCAATCGACATCCGCCTTGTTCGGGACGTTGCCAGCGATCCACATCAGGAAGATCAGCACGACTCCGATGGTGAACGGAAAGCTGAGGTAGTTGTGCGCATACTTCGCCCACTGCGACCATTCGGAAAACGCCTCGTGGCCAATCAGCGGCAGGAGCAACGGACGGCCGAAGGTGATGTTCAATCCGGAAATCGCCAGAACGACAAAGCAGGTCGCAGTCATCCAATGCACGAAACGCTCGAATAAGGAAAAGCGCACGATTGTGCGGCCGGATCGTCCGCTTTCCAGACGGACCATGCCGCGCGTCAAATAGAAGATCACGAGAACCGCCAGCATGCCGAGGATGGCAACCCCGCCAATCCAGCGCAGCGCCACGTTGCGGAATTCACGCCACTCGCGGCCAGCCGGCTGCATGAGCACGCTGGAGCGCTGGTCGGGAATGCTGACGCGCCCCTGGATCCGGTCCATTTCCTGGAGCAGCTGCCGCTCGTTAACCGAGCTCGCTGTCGGATTGACCTGCTGGGCCAGTGACGGTGCCGGCGCCGCAATGATCAACAGAAGCAATGCCCACGCGCCGATGGTGACTGGAATGAACCTTCCGGATGACGACATGAACTCCTCCTCGGCATCTGCGCCGCGTGGCCGCGGCCTGCTTCAGGACTCGATCGTCTCGCGATAGGCGGTTTTCCAGCCCCATGCGCCCGAGCCGTAGCCGCGCTTCAGTACGCGCTCTCTGTAGATCTGGGCGATGATCTCGCCATCGCCGGCGAGCAGCGATTTTGTCGAGCACATCTCGGCGCAAAGCGGCAGCTTGCCTTCGGCAAGCCGGTTCGCGCCGTATTTCTCGTATTCCTCCTTGCTGCCGTCGGCTTCGGGACCGCCGGCGCAATAGGTGCATTTGTCCATCTTGCCGCGGGAGCCGAAATTGCCGACCTTCGGATATTGCGGCGCGCCGAACGGACAGGCGTAGAAGCAATAGCCGCAGCCGATGCAGAGGTCCTTGGAGTGCAGCACCACGCCGTCGGCGGTGGTGTAGAAGCAGTTCACCGGACACACCGCAGCGCAGGGCGCATCGGTGCAGTGCATGCAGGCCATCGAGACCGAGCGTTCGCCCGGCTTGCCGTCATTGATGGTGACGACACGACGCCGGTTGATGCCCCAGGGGACCTCGTGCTCGTTCTTGCAAGCCGTCACGCAGGCGTTGCACTCGATGCAACGGTCGGCGTCGCAGAGAAATTTCATACGTGCCATCGTCGTTGCTCCTTATGCCGCCGCGATCTGGCAGAGAGTGACTTTCGTCTCCTGCATGTTCGTCGCGGGATCATACCCGTAGGTGGTGATCGTGTTCGCGCTTTCGCCGAGCACGATCGGATCGGTGCCCTTGGGGTAGTTGCTGCGAAGATCCTTGCCTGCGAGCCAACCGCCGAAGTGGAAAGGCATCCAGGCAACGCCCTTGCCGACACGCTCGGTGACGAGCGCCTTCATCCTGGCCCTCGAATTGTTCTCTGCGCCCGTGACCCAGACCCAGCCACCGTCCGTGACGCCGCGCTCGGCGGCATCGGCTGGATTGATCTCGATGAACATGTCCTGCTGCAATTCGGCGAGCCAGGGGTTGGTGCGCGTCTCCTCGCCGCCGCCCTCATATTCGACCAGACGGCCGGACGACAGGATGAGCGGAAATTGCTTCGCGATCCCCTTCTCGACCGCCGCCTTTTGCACCGAGAAGCCGATATTGGGCACCCGGAACTGCTCGGCGTCGGGCAACGTCGGATATTTCGCGACCAGGTCGACGCGCGGCGTGTAGATCGGCTCCCGGTGTACCGGAATGGGGTCGGGCAAGCCGAACGCATTCATCCGCGCCTTGCCGTTGCCATAGGGCACGCAACCATGCATGAGCGCGACACGCTGGATTCCGCCCGACAGGTCGAGCGACCACGACACCACGTCTGGCTTGGCCGGGTTGATCTTGTTGATAACAGCCATTTCGGCTTCCGTGAGCTCCGTGTCCCAGCCGAGCTTCTTCAGGCTCGCCAGCGTGAATTCCGGATAGCCGTCCTCGATCGCCGAACCCTTCGAGTACGAGCCGTCCGCGAGCAGGCTGACCTTGCGCGTGGTGCCGTCGGGCAGCTTCTCTTCGCGCTCGACGCCAAAGCGCGGACGGAACGTGCCGCCACCGTCCATCACGTGCAGATTGGTGTTGTAGAGCAGCGGCGTGCCCGGATGCTTGACTTCAGGTGATCCCCAGCACGGCCAAGGCAGACCGTAATAGTCGCCGCCGACCTCGGGATCGTCCTTGGGCGCCCGCATCGTCAGCATGTCGAACTTCGCCTGGTTCTTCATATGCGCCTTGAGGCGCTCGGGCGATTGCCCGCAATATCCCGTCGACCAGCTGCCGCGGTTCATCTCACGCAGCACATCCTCCGCCTCGGGCAGATTGTTCTCGACCTTGATGTTCTTGAACATCTTGTCGGCGAAGCCGAACTTCTTCGCCAGGAGATAGATGATCTCGAGGTCGTCCTTCGATTCGAAGATCGGCTTCACGACCTGCTCGCCCCATTGCAACGAGCGGTTCGAGGCAACGCGCGAACCCTTGCACTCGAATTGCGTGGCAACCGGGAGAATGTAGACTCCATCCTTGCGTCCCGCCTCGACCGAGAGCGAGGCCCAGGTCGTCGGATGCGGGTCGGCGATGACGAGCAGCTCGAGCGCCTTCAGGCCATTAAGGGATTCAGGAATGCGGGTGATGCTGTTGCTGGCGTGCCCCTGCACGAACACGGCCCGCACATTGTCCCTCTGCGCGATCCGATCTTTCGGCAGCGTCACCGCTTCGAACCAGCGGGTCAGCGGGATGCCGGGCGTTTCCATGATCTGCTTGGAGTCGAAGCGCGACTTCAGGAACTCATGGTCGACTTCCCAAACCCGCGACCAGTGCTTCCACGCGCCTTCGGCGAGCCCGTAGTAGAACGGCAGCGTGACGATATCGAGCCCGACATCGGTCGCGCCTTGCACGTTGTCATGGCCACGGAAGATGTTGGCGCCCATGCCCGCTCCGCCGACATTGCCGGTCATCAGCAGTGCGATGCAACTGGCCCGCACGTTGGCGGTGCCAACGGTCTTCTGGGTCTGGCCCATGGCCCAGATCAGCGTTGCCGGCTTCTCGGTAGCAAACATCTTGGCGACGCGCTTGAGCTGCTCGCCGGGAATGCCGGTGACACGCTCGACTTCTGCCGGATTCCACTTCTCCACTTCTTTCCGGAGATCATCGAATCCATAGACCCGCTGTCGGATGAACTCCTTGTCTTCCCACCCGTTCTGGAGGATGTGCCACATCATGCCGTACAGCACCGGGATGTCGGTGCCCGGCCGCATCCGAACATATTCGGTCGCGTGTGCCGCGGTTCGCGTCAGGCGCGGGTCGATGACGACAAAGTTGGCCTTTTGAAGCTCCTTGCCCTCAAGCAGATGCTGCAACGATACAGGGTGCGCCTCGGCTGGATTGCCGCCCATGATGACCTGGGTCTTGGCATTGCGGATATCGTTGAAGCTGTTGGTCATCGCGCCGTAGCCCCAGGTGTTGGCCACACCGGTAACGGTCGTTGAATGGCAGATGCGCGCCTGATGATCCGTGTTGTTGGTTCCCCAGAACGCGCCGAGCTTGCGGAACAGATAGGCGCCTTCGTTCGTCATTTTGGCCGAGCCGAGCCAATAGATGGAATCGGGCCCAGATTTCTCGCGGACTTCCAGGAGCTTGTCGCCGATCTCGTTGATCGCCGTATCCCAGGAGACACGCGTCCACTGCCCGCCCACAAGCTTCATCGGATAGCGCAGCCGCCGCTCGCTGTGCACGAGCTCGCGCACAGAAGCGCCCTTGGCACAATGTGATCCGCGATTGATCGGGGACTCCCAGCTCGGCTCCTGGCCGATCCACACCCCATTCAGCACCTCCGCCGTCACGGTGCATCCAACCGAACAATGCGTGCAGACGCTCTTGCGAACGGTTGCTCCCGATGTGAGGGGACCTGCCACTGCTGCTTTCGCCTTGCGGACGCCGCCGACCGGCAGCGTGCTCACTGCAGCGAGAGCGCCGCCACCAAGGCCAGACCGGAGCAGGAAGGTGCGGCGGTCGAGACCATTGGTTTGCCCGGACAAACCTCCCGCGATTGATCCGCGTGAAGCGGATTCGGAACGCTGTTGTGTTCTCCTGATCAGCACGGCCGCCTCCTCTCAACCCGGATAGCGATTGACACGGTAGTACGCCTTCACATGATCGGTCTCCTTGTAGCGCGCCTTGCGTTTCTCATCGTCGGTCTCGCTGTCCGCCTGAGCAGGCGTGATCAAGGGCGTTGCCAGCGTCGCGCCCGCACCGACCGTGCCGATGCCGACCTTGCGAAGGAAATCGCGGCGTCCGACTGTCGTTCTCTGCTCGTCCCTCATCGCATCTCTCCTGGACCAGCGGCGCTGGTCAGTTGACGAACGTGAAAGCCTCGGATTCGATTTCCAGAAAATTTCGTCCAAGTGTTCCGACCGACCGGTAGAATTTGGCGTTTTCCGCCTTCTCCATGTCGGCAAACAAACGTCCCATCCAGCGGGACACATGCTTCTCGAAGAATGTGCGCTGTGCTTCCGTTGGCACTGGGAAGCGTGCCACCGCAAGGCCCGCCATGATCTCGCACAGCGTCGCCGCGTGATCCTCGGGCTCAAAATTGCTCTCGACCCGCTCAATGCCGAGCGCGGCGAGATCGTCGCGCAGGCGCGACAGCGGACGTTCGTGGAGAAACCCCGTCAAGTAATAGGATGCGTAAGGCAGCAACTCGCCGCGACCCAGACCGACGAAGAGGTCAAAATATTCGCGCTCGACCTCGGATACGGCCGCTACCGATGCAGCTTCTGCAATGGTTGCATGGGCGCGTCCAAGCGGCGTCGCATCGCCATGCAGTTGCGCGATCTGCTCGAGCAATGCGGCCGACGGCGCGGACGAGAGCAAGGTTGCAAGCAGCGCGTATTCCTGCGCGCGCGCGGCATCGGTCGGATCAACCGCGTCGTCCGGCGCGGCCGGCTCGCTATAGAGATCGGGACGAAGCACTTCGCGCGACACACCCGTTGCGCCTTCGACCGCAATCACACGTTGCGCGGGCACCCTGTTCCAGTTCGACACCGAGGGCTGGGCAATACCGATTTTTCGGGCAAGCTCGGCAACGCCGCCCGCCGCATCGATGGCTCGTTCAAGGCCCGCATCGCGCATGCCGACCTCCCATCCAGGGGGCCAAGCGCTTGATTGCGTTTGCGTAACAAAGACTAGCCGCGTGTCCGGGAGCGGTCAATTGATAGCCATAGCCTGAGGCTATCGCATTTAGTCGCAGTCTACCGGGGCAACGCCCCGCCATGTGTGCGGTGCCGAAGGGGAGTCTCTTCACTCGCAGCTACGGGTTGCGATGCAGTAGAATTCGACGGCAATTCCGCGGCTGCGAACTCGCCGAGCGGTCGAGGTTCCGTGATCGCCTTCACCGGATTTGATGATTGCTCGAAACCGGCCTCCGCGGGAGCCGATCGCGCGGCGTCTTCGGCAGCCTCGCGCGGATTGGGGCGGCCCTCGGCGGCCTCTACCACGCCCCCGACGACGCGGCGGACGAGAGCGTCAATTTGCTCGGCCGAATAGTCCAGCGGACCGAAGCCAGCCATGGCGTTCGGGTCGTTGAAGTCCCAGGCGTTTTCCGCCAACCCCACGAAATCGCGGATGGTGGGATCGGCGCTCCAGGCGCGACGGAGCGCCGCCCGGCTCAACTCCTGCGGAATGCCTTTGCGCAGGAAAGCCGTGATGTCGGTGGCAGCATCGATCGATTCAATCGGGGGCAATTTCGACAGCTCCGTCTCCGGGGGAGCCGGCTCTGCCGCGGCCCGGTTGGACAGCGCCGGCCCATGCGCCTCAGCGGCTTCTTCAGGGGCTGGTTCAGCGTGACCGGCCTTCGCCTCTTGCTTGCGGCGCGCCCAGCGCGCCAGGAATTGCTCGTCGCTCATTCGTGCTCACCGTCGTGGTGACGCCGCGCAAGCGCCTCAGGATCGGCGCGGCGTCGCTCGCGCTTGACGAATTCCCTCTCGACGTGGTGCTCGGCGATGAAATTTTCAATCGCCTTATGCAGTATCTCAGGCATTGGCACCGCTTCGACCAGATTGGCACCTGCTTCCGTGAATGCCTCGCCTTCCGCTGGATCTGCGGTGACGGCCGAAACGGCATAGGGCCAGGCGCCCTCGGAGGGAGTCAATACGATCCAGATGCGGGGAGCGCCCGTGGCAAGATTGTCGCGGTAGCGCTCGGTTTCCGAGCGATAGAGATCGACCATGGCGTTCCCGGCATAAAAGAGCGTCAATCCCTCCTGCGCCCGTAGGACAGTCCACGGCATCATCTCCGACTCATCCGGCAAGACGCCGATGCCGCGCCAGACAAAATCAATCCATGGGGAATCCGCCTTGCGGCGCTCGACGACAACGCCGACCGGAATGCGCAACAATGGCAGCGCGCCGGGGCTCACGTTGCAGCCTCCAGGTGCTTGATCGGCAACCCCGTCAACAGATTCTGCGGCTTCATCTGCACCAGCTGATCGGAGGTCGTTGCAAGGATCAGGTAGACCGGCTCGCCCCCGACCGCATCAACGACCAGGCTGGAATCTGGAAAAGTGAGCCGGAACAGCGCTAGCACACGACTTGCGGTGCGGTCGTCCAGCGCCTCTCCATGCCAAAGCTGGTCGCCCATCCGGGTGGCTTCAGCATCGAGCCCAACATACCAGGTGAGCTTCGCATCGCGCAGGGCGGTGAGCGGCTCAATTCCGACGGCAAATCCAAGCAAATGAGTAATCCAGCGCCCCATGGCCTCTGCCAGCGCAGCGGGGCCCCGCGTTCCGCCGGTGAAATCGAGCGCAAGATCGAACTGATCGCTGCGCTGCCAGTAGCTGTCGGCATTCCCCTCGCTGAGGACGTCGATCTCCGCGCCGGTTGTTGCCCCCAACATGGACATCAGCGACAACACGGGCGTTTGGCTTGGCCCGCCAATGATTTCCTCGTCGCCCAACAGCAGCAAGTGTTCGTGCGGCACGATACGCTGCGGCCGGAAGAACAGTTCGGCCGCGCGCAGCACGAACGGGTCCTCGCAGCCGTCAAGCGCATTTCGCAGGATCACGTGAACAAGGTGGTTCACAAACAGCGGCGGCAGGTTGACGTGACGTGAGCGAACCAATGCAAGATAGGCCGCTTCCAACGTGGGTTCGCGCAGCAGAAGCTTCCGAAATGCCAGTACGAATTGCCAGTTCTCCCGCGCATCCGCATCGGCGATCGCAGCTACCTCCTCCGCAGCGACTGCCCGGCCCGGGTCAGCGAGCAGCTCCTGGTGCAACCTGCGTTCGACCGCGCAAGCGTCGTTCGGCGGCATCAGTTCGGGACGCACGAAGTAGGCCTTCAGGAACTCATCCGTGACCACGAGCCCGCCGCTCGCATTGTGATCGAGCAGGTGGTGGCCGCAGGCGATCCAGAAATCCCTCATCGGCGCGACGGCTCCTCGCTCATATTCGCAAGATTGAGATCCTTGTCGGGCTCGGTGTCATCCTCCACTTCCATGAACGAGAACGCCTTGCCGTGACGCTGGCCCTCGCGCAGTTGCAATCTGCGGAATGACTCGCGGACCTCGCCATTGCTCGCCGAGCGGTGGACCGCGATCAGCGCGCTGATGGGATGTGTGCAGAGTGATTGCGCAAAGGCGACTTCCTCTTCAGCGGCAAGGCGCGCGGTTGCAAGGTCCGGCGCCCCGAACCGTTCGACCAGTTGTTTCGCAAGGAGCTCCACCAACGTCCGGCGATCGCCTTCAGTCGCGGGGACGATTTGCACCAGTGTCGACCAGCCCCAGGATTGCACGCCGAGGAAACCGCTTCGAAACGCCGAACGGTCCTTGCCGCTCAGCTTCGCTGCATCCCGATTACAAAAGCGGAAGGCGCCCGACACCGCCCAATCGCCGGGCTGCGCCGGCACGTCGAACACGAACGTGTCGGATGGATCGAGCGCGATGGTGCGCAAGAGCTTCACAGACGCGGTCCTCCGAGTATTGAATCGAACCATGACGGCGATAGCAAGCCCTTCTTCAGGTCGTGCCGATCGGTCCTGTTTGTCCCAATCCGGCGGGCAATAAGATCACCGTTGTCAGCGATCACATATGTGGTTTGCCGCGCACGCGGCAACCGACTTAGAAACTCGCGTGCGATGCCGTCGAATCCATCGGCTTGCCAGGCGTCGAGAGCGCGCATCAGATGCCGCACAAAGCTCTCCGTCACCTGAATCGCGCCGGCCTCACCAAAACCCTCCTGATCCAGGGCGGAAGCGAGCGGATAAACGCCGGCTTCCCTGTCGCTCATCGCAACCGTTCGGATCATGGCACCGAACACCAGCCAGCGCGGCGGCTCGTCCTCCTTTGCGGACGAAGGCCAGCCGAGCCGCCCGCCACCAACGAGGCCGCCGTCAACACGGATCGCGTCCGGCCAGTCGATCGCGATCTCCTTGTTCGGCGGCGCATACGCGCGCAAGGCGTCGGTCAGCGCCACCATCCCCGCATAGAAAGCGCGGCGCGCGGTACGCAACGGCTCGCCAGGTTCAAGGACGACTGCGAACTCGGCAAGATCGAACCGCCCCACGTAGGTCAGCGTACCTGCCCCACTCTCTTCGGCGATATGCATGGCATGGGCGAAAGAGTCACGACTTTCGCGCAGCCTCACCAGCGTGAATGGCGGAGGCAGATTGATTGGCTCCGTGACCGATGAGTGCCCAGGGGCTGTCGGTGTCAGGCGGACCTCCAGCTTTCTTTTCTTCTCTTGTGAGAATAACTTAATCGACCAGGAGGGGCGACGCGAGTCCGCTCGCCGTCGTTCCCGGACCTCTTCAGGAGGTGAAGGGCTGCGCATGCCTGATCCGCCGAACACGATCCTGATCTGCTCGTGCGAAGACACGATGCGCCTCGATACGGCCGCCGTGAAGCGAGGATGCCGCAAAAGCGAAATCGCCGAGTTCCGCCAGCTCTGCAGGGCCGAGCTCGATCATTTTCGCAACGCGGCGAAGGCGGAAGGACCGCTCATCGTCGGCTGCACCCAGGAGGCCCCACTGTTTGGCGACGAGGCGAAGGGGCGTTCGGGGAAACTGGATTTCATCAACCTTCGCGAGACGGCCGGCTGGTCGGTGGAGGGAACCAAGGCAGGCCCAAAAATGGCAGCACTGCTCGCCGCTGTGTCCGAGGCTGCGCCTGCTTTTCCGTTGGTCACCCTATCGAGCGAAGGGGTGATCCTGATCTATGGCCGCGACGAACTTGCGGTCGAAGCTGGTCGATTGCTTGCCGATCATCTCGACGTGACGATCATGATCACAAAGCCGTCACAGATTATGCCGCCGGCGACGACATCCTTTCCGATCGTCCAAGGAACGATCCGTAACGCCAAGGGCCATTTGGGGGCCTTCGAGTTGACGGTCGACGACTATGCGGCCCCCCGCCCCTCCTCGCGCGATACGCTCGTCTTCGAGGCTCCGTGCGACGGCCTGACTTCGCGCTGCGACATCGTCCTTGATCTCTCCGGCGGGAAACCGCTTTTTCCCGCGCATGACTTGCGCGACGGCTATCTCCGCGCGGATCCGCGGGACCCGGCCGCGATGCTGCGTGCGGTGCTCAGGGCACGCGACCTCGTCGGCAACTTCGACAAGCCGAAATACGTCAATTTCACCGCAGAGATCTGCGTCCATTCGCGCTCGAGGCTGACGGGTTGCCATCGCTGTCTCGATCTCTGCCCGACCGGAGCGATCACGCCACATGGCGATCACGTCAAGATCAACGCCGAGGTCTGCGCCGGATGCGGCCAGTGCGCCACGGCCTGTCCGACGGGTGCAGCAACCTATGCCCTTCCGCCGCCCGATGCGCTGCTGCACAAATTGCGCGCAATGCTTTTGACCTACCGCGAAGCCGGCGGCTCCGGTGCGGTCGTGCTGCTGCACGACACCCAACATGGCAGCACGCTGATCGATGCGCTCGCCCGCCACGGCGACGGGCTTCCCGCCAATGTGCTGCCGTTCGCCGTCAACGAGGTGACACAGGTTGGATTGGAAGCGGTCGTGGCATCCTTCGCCTATGGCGCAGCGGGGATACGCTTTCTCCTCCGCGCAAGACCTTTGCACGACATCTCCGGGCTTTCTCAAACCATAACGATGGCTGATGCCATTGTTTCCGGATTAGGTTTTTCGGGGCGCCGGGTTGCGACTATCGAAACGGACGACCCGGACGTGCTGGGCGAAGTGCTGCGGTCGATTGAACCCGCGCCGGCCGTGGAGCGTCCCGCAACCTTCAAGACGGTAGGCAAGCGGCGCGACCTGCTTCGCTTCGCTCTTCACGAACTGCACCGCGTTGCGCCTGTGCCGACCGACGTCATTGCGCTGTCCCAGGGCGCGCCGCTTGGTACGGTTACCGTCAATACGGACGGATGCACTTTGTGCCTGGCCTGCGTGTCGGCCTGTCCCACCGGGGCTCTCCGCGACGATCCCGAACGTCCCGTGCTTAAATTCGTCGAAGATGCCTGCGTGCAGTGCGGATTATGCCAGAGCACCTGCCCGGAAAAGGTGATCACTCTGAAGCCGCAGATCGATTTCCGGGCCGCAAGGGCTCCGGCACGGATCATCAAGGAGGAGGAGCCGGCGCTTTGCATCCGCTGCAATAAGCCCTTTGGGGTAAAGAGCACGATCGAGAAGATCGCTGCGAAACTCGAGGGCCGACACTGGATGTATCCCGCGGGCGACAAGCGGCTGGACGTGGTCAGAATGTGCGCGGACTGCCGCGTCACCGCCATGAGTGAACAACAGTTCGACCCGTTCGCCGGCGTGCCCGAACGCGCTTCGCCTCGCACGACCGATGATTATCTCCGTGAGCGTGAGACCAAGCGTTAGCTACTTGGCGGTGGCGCGCGCCAGGAAATCCGTAAGCGCCTTGCGATCCTTCGCGGATCCAATCCGCTGCTCCGGCATTTTTGTGCCAGGCGTATAGGCGTTCGGACCGAGTTCGAACAATTTTGACACGGTCTCGGGCGTCCACACGATGTCCATCGCTTTGAGCGCGTCGGAGAAGCGATAACCAGGCAGCGACGCGATCCTGCGGCCGTATAAGCCCGCAAGCGTGGGGCCGGCGCGCTGCGCGTCCTGCTCGGACAGGGTATGACAGGCAACGCACGCCCTGAACACCTCGGCCCCGTGATCTCCCGTATAGGCTGCAAGCGGATCGTGYGGCGTAGCTTGCAACGATGAGCCGATGGGGGCGCCGGTCAGCGCATTCCAGCGCCGGATCCTGCCGTCGACGCCGCCCGTCAGCAATGTTGCGTTGTCCGGCAGGAAAGCGACCGACCACACGGGCGAACCTGTATCGACCAGGCTTCGCGCGATGCCTCGCGCCTTTCGGTCGATGACCGTCACGACACCGCCAATTCCTGCAGCAGCGACCGACGTGCCGTCTGGAGAGATCGACAACGCGACAATCGGCGTCTGGCCAGCTTGCACCTCGCCGCTTTCCCGGCCCTCCGACATCAGAAAGCGTAGCTTGCCATCAGCACCACCCGTTACGATCTCGCCGTCAGGCGCGACTGCCACGGCATTAAGGGGTGAGCCCAGCGTGATGACATTAGGGGTGCCACCCGCCAATGGCCAGATCCTCAGTTCACGATCGTAACCCACGCTCACCAGCGATCGTCCATCCGGCGTGAATGCGACGCCGTTGACGTTCTGCGCATGCCCTTCCAGCACCTGCTGCGCGCCATCGCCGAGCGACCAGATACGAACTGTATGGTCCCAGGAGGCAGAAGCCACTCTTGCGCCATCCGGCGAGACTGCAAGTGAAGCGATCGGCGCGCCATGGCCCTCGAAAACCTGATCCGGCTGCTGCCGGCCAGGCGTCCAGATCGCTACCTTCGCATCCGCTCCGGCAGTCACCATCCGCCCATCCTTCAGGAAGGCCACCGCGTTCACCGCATCGGAGTGAAAGCGAAGGACCTGCTCGGCGGATTCGGTCTTGAGCGACCATCGGATGGCGGCGGTGTCGAAGCTGCCCGACAGAACATTTTTGCCATCACTGGAAATCGCAATCGCCCGCACGGGCCCACCGTGACCTGTCAATTGCGCTGGCGCCGGCGCTGAATGCATCGCCAACAGAGCGGCAACGATGCAGAGACTGGTGCTGAGACGTGGGACCCAATTCATCTGCGGCTTACAGGTCGTTCGGGCATGTCGTCGGTGTTGACACGGCGTACGTGCACTCGCTCGGTCTCGTCAATGATTGAAGCCGTTATCCGGTTTCCATGCTGCACCGCAGGACGGGCATGGCTCCGCTACTCAATGCCGCAACGGCTGTTGTCGGCTTGAACCGGGCATAGCCTGAACCTATGCTTGATCTGACACGTCGAGGACGACGTCATGCAAATACGACCTAAAACGTATCTGCATTTCATTTCGTTGTGGCGATCACTTCGCGATGCGATACCGCCACACCGTGACGATGTGCCCGCTGAAACGTCACCGTTCCTCATCTATACCGCGGCCGTGCTGATGCTTCTCTTGGCCATTCTGGAACTGGACGCTCATCGAGGCGAGCTGGAATTGCTCGGCCTTTTGGGGAACGACTACCCGATTCCGCCCGCTTTCCTGGGCCCGTAGCCCCGCCTCTCGACCACGATTTCGTTCGACCTCGCAGGCTCAAGCGCATCGATTTGCGAGCCCTGGCTGAACGGTCTGCTGCGCGGCCTTCTGCCTAAAGCGCGATGAGATTGGGATGAATCGTCATCGCGCTTTAGGTTGTTGTTTGAGCATGATCTTTTCGGAAAACCGCTGCGCACTTTTTCGGATCATGCCTTAGCGCTTGGAATCCCGCGGAAAGACCAATGACCGATCGTCAAAATCGTCGACCGGCAGCTTGTCTGCGCTTCGACCGCTTTGCATGCCCTGCAATGTCGACGTGCTTGATGTTCCGGCGCGCCCGACCGTTGCGTTCGAGTGTGATCGCGGGATGCCGGTCACAGCAGCAAGCAGACCAACAGCGGCGATGGAACAAATGATCAAAGGCTTCATGCGAAATCTCCTGTCCGCCAGAAATCCCCGCAGCGATCTGATTAGCGCGAAGCCTGACGTGGGGGTGTGAGCCGCCTCACACCTCCCGGGATTCTTGCGCTCAGCGCCTGTCAGGTTCCTAGTTTGGAACCGTCAGAGCCGGCTTCATCCCGGAGCGAGGTTCGTCGACCGCGCGGGGCGGCAAGGCTTGTTGGGCGCGATTTGTTTGGCGCGCTGGTCACGAACAATCTTCGGGAGGCGTTGCGAAACAGCACGTCAGGCACGAAAATCTCAGACCATCTACCGCACCAGTTTCGCACCAGAAACGATCTCACCGGAACACAACGAACACGACCGAACGCAGACCAAAACGCGTCCAGATCAACGAAGCCGACTTCGAAGCGGCCGCATTGGCACGGGGGCGGCTCAGTTTTCGGACAATCACATCTTGATCGCATTCGCGAAGAGCCCGTCACCCCACTCGTACAACGGCCGCATGAAGTCCGATTGGGTGTGGATTGCTCGACCTTTGCGTTCACGCCATTTTCGTCCGTAGGTATCGAACGGAAAGTGTCGCATGTAGTAGTCGCAGGTCTCTTCCCAATGGTCGACCGACAACGATTTGCCGTAGTGCTGGCAATAGAGGCCAGTCGCCACGCGTTCAACGCCACCCGGCTCGCGCGCATGGTGCTCTGCGAAGGTGACCTGCAACCGGTTTCGCCACAACATCAGAATGTCTCGCCTTTCCGGACCAAAGAAACGACGAAAGTCCAACAGTTCGCGATCGGCCTGATAGGGTGCGTGGTCCCCAGGAGTCATATAGGCATCGAACAGTTGAACCCGCACGCCGTCGCATTCGCTAGAATGCGTTCCTTCTATGAATCCGCGTAAATCCCCGGTAACGCGCTCATCCGCATCGAAGCAAAACATCCAGTCGAACTGCAAATGCTCGCGCGCCGTCTGCAACAAGAGGCCGCGATGCCGACCCTCAGCAATCCGGCGCGCCTCGATGTCAGCTTCCCATGAACGATTTGTCACAATCAGAGCGACTTTCGGGTGTTCGCATAGAATCTCCAGCGTACGATCCGTGCTCGCGTCATCATAAGCGACAATCGCATCGACCTGCTTGCCCACGTAATCCAGTGTGTCTCTGAGAATAAGCGCTTCGTTACGAACGCGGGTAGCGCCGATTAGAAGGTGCTTGTCACCCAATAGACCTGTGTTGCAAGCAATAATTCGTTCGCCCTCGCGAAGTAGCCAACCAATGGTGCCCGGCATGATCGACGCCTCCCGACTATAAAAAATTGACACCAACGATGGCGGACGGGCGCGTATCAGCAAGATTAAGAACTCTCGTTGTCGCCGCATCGAGCCGGCGAGCCGCCCCTCTTGACCATCCCTCCCCATACGCGATTTCGTGATATCTTCTCAAAGAGGTTGTTAGATCAGCGAATGCAAGGCCCTGACCGCGGCTTCGCGGGTCTCCACAGGAACGAACAAATTTATCGAATGTGGTGATAGAACGTACTTTTCAACGACAATCCCGTGGGATTGCAGAATTTGCATCGCCTGAAATGGCAAGTCTGAAGAAACGCCGCCGAAGCAAGTGAGGCTCACCGAACTCAAAGTCTCACGCCCTTTGCGCAAGTCCTTGCTCCTTTCCAGCGTGCGCAGCAGAGTGTCGAGCGTTTCCGACTCGCAAGTCATCATGATGCGCGTTTTTCCGGCGGTGAAAGCCGAGACGAGGACTTGCGGCCAAGATAGGCCGTTTTGCTTGAGATGCTGCGCAAATTTCTCAAAACCATGACTGAGATTCGTTGAAGCGATCTCCACATGCTCAATACGAGCCATCGAATTGACGGCCAGAATTTTTCCGGTTTCCATTCCGATAACCTCTTTCATCACTCGCGTGCTGTGTTCGTAATTGCCCCATTTTCGTAAGAACAAAGGGATATTTTGGCTTTGTGCCAGCTCCACGCTGCGAAAATGCAAAACCTTGGCGCCCCAAAAACACATTTCGGATAACGATGCAAAATCCAGCCGGCGCAATGGCTTTGCGCTCGCCACGACGCGCGGATCGGCCGAGCAAATTCCGTCGACCTCTTTGATAATTTCACAGCGCTCGGCCTTTAGCGCCGCAGCCATGGCGACGGCAGTGGTGTCGCTGCCGCCCCTGCCTAGTGTGGTGATCTCTTTGGTTCGCGGATTCACGCCTTGAAAGCCCGCTAAAACCACGATGCGTCCGCGATCGAGTTCTTCGAGCACGCGCGCAGGCCGCACATCTAAAATTCGCGCGGAAGAATGAGATTCGTCTGTCATTACACCGGCCTGACTCCCGGTAAAACTAATGGCTGGCGCACCGAGATCAGACAGGGCCATGCTCATCAACGACATGCTGATGCGCTCACCGGTCGTTAGCAACATATCCAGTTCGCGGCGGTTGGGATGCGGGCTTACTTGATAAGCCGCCTTAATTAATTCGTCGGTCGTCTTACCCATCGCTGAAACGATCGCCACGACGCGATGACCACGGCTGTGCRAATCGGCGAGGCTCCTCGCAACCGCGCGGATTTTTTCCGGGGTTTCTAGACAGACGCCGCCGTATTTTTGCACGATGGTCGGATTGTTGCGCATTTACGTGCGACGGCAGCTGTATGAGCGGTGGCCTGATGTTCGCTTCGCTCCGCCGGATAGTTTCATGCATCTAGCTCCAGAACTGCTTGCGGTCCGCGCAAAGATTGGATCACCCCTATCGAATTTCGCGACGTTTTTTCCGCGCGCCAGCGCGTCTCTGAGGTTCAGAGATTAGGCCAGTGCACGCGGTTGCCCACGTACCTCTCCGCTCATCGCCTTTCACAGCTCTCCAAGTATTCGATACAAGAATCGTTTTTCTTGGCGGAAGATTGGCGGTCACGACGAGATCGGCTGGGTAACGCTAAAGGTTCTGCCGACCCGAAAAATAATCCCTGAATGAAAGTGTCGTACCGGTTTCGCCGGGAAATGGCCACACGCACGTCCTCGGACCAGCGGTGCCGCCGACCCGTCTCCACCGCTTCAAGCCGTTCGACTTGGGCACTGAGCCCATCACCGTCCATCAGGACAGTTCTCAATACCGCGCCTCTTTCGGCAAGGCGGCCCCGCCGGATGTGTCCTAACAGAGTGGCCCGACGTCGTGTTTTCTAGGACGTACCAAGACTTGTCAGCCTTGCACTCCCCAAAGGCCTTGCCCAAGGCAGCTAACGAAAATTTGGGTCCAGATGCTGGACATAATCGATGTGGATCAAATATCATCCACCATTGCGCGCGATTGTTCCAAGCTCCGAGAGCTTGGCGGCCGGACCCTGTCGGCTGAGACAACAACTGACGCCCCCCGAGCCCGTGCCTACTTTCGCTTGGTTGCCCTGAGTTAGTGCGTCGCTACCAGCAGGTTGCGCTATGCTGAAACACTTGCTCATTGAAGTCATTGGTCACGTTTCCGGTCTCAGCGACGCGCAGCTTGAACAAATTGAGCGGTCGTTGCCCGCGACCAAGGCGCTGATCGATCTTCTCAGTAAGGCACATCCGATCATCGAACAGGCGGAAACGCTCTATAATGAGGCGCAGCCGCTAATCGATCAAGCTAGGAGAGAGTGGCAAACGGTCGGCCCTGCAGCGCACATTTTGATTGATGTGATCTCACATCATCTCAACAAAGGCAGTTCGCCGGCGGAGGCCACTGAGGCAGTGCGCGCGGCGCTCGGCGGGTCAATACAGAACGTTGCGCAGGATCGTGGGATGGACCGGGGAATGAACCGCGTGACCGTGTTTGGGGGGACCGGCTTCGTTGGTTGTCGCGTTGTACGCCATTTGAGCGTCTCCAGCGTTACGGTGCGTATAGCCTCACGGCATCCTGCGCGGGCCGAGGGCGACAACGCGGAACAGGTCATCGCTGATGCCCATGACGAGCGCTCTGTAGAGGCCGCCGTTATGGGTGCCGACGGCGTCGTCAACGCGATCAGCCTTTACACCGAGCATGGAGGCGACACATTTCATTCGGTGCACGTCGAAGCGGCCGCCAGGATCGCTGGAGTGGCACGGCGGGCCGGGGTCAAACGGTTTGTGCACCTATCAGGCATAGGCGCTGACCCCACATCGCCGTCGCCCTATATTCGCAATCGCGGCGAGGGCGAGGTGGCTGTGCAAGCGGCGTTCCCTGGCGCAGTCGTTATCCGCCCGGCGGTAATGTTCGCGCCGGACGACGCCTTTCTCACGACAATTCTTGGGCTGCTTCGGACCCTGCCGGCTTATCCGCTATTCGGCGACGGCAGGACGAGGCTTCAGCCGGTGTACGTGGACGACGTCGCCGCGGCGATCGCACAGGTCCTGCGGCAAACACAAAGACCGTTTCCAATCTACGAACTGGCCGGCCCGCGCGTTTACTCATACGGCGAGCTGTTGCGGACCATTGCGCGCACCGCCGGATTGCGGCCAATGCTGGTGCGAATACCCTTTGCTTTCTGGAATGCCGCCGCCGGCCTCGCTGAGATCCTGCCGCACCCGCCGCTCACGCGCAATCAGGTTGAGCTTATGCAGATCGACACGATGGTCTCGGGCAGCCGGCCGGGATTCGGTTCACTCGGAATTTCGCCGCGATCGCTCGAAGAAGAACTCAAAGCGATGCTCAAGCATACAAACGAGGAAACTCAAAACACAAATGAGGGTCGAGCCAGGTAGGGTTGAGACTTCGTTACCGTGTCACGATGTGACTACTGATGTCGGAAAGCGGCTTACCTCCGAGGTCGAGCACTAGGCCCGATAGATCGATGGTCGCAGCTCAGGGGTCAGTTCATCCGCCAAAGTTTTTACAAGAGCCGAAGGGGAATGACCCTCCCGAGTGAACCCTTAGCGTGCGGCCAGCCGCCTGGAGCTGTCCGAATTAGGACAATCGATCTGTCACATTAGGATACCCAACGGAGTGCTCCTTTTGCGCAGTCACCTCTTCACTTTGACCGGGAATAAATTGAGTTGGCCGGCTCGACTCATCCAGCCCAAGTCCGGACGGCAGGCGGCCCTACCACGCGACTCGCGAGGCGGGGTCGTTGCGTGTAGGGCTATCAGATGTGCTACCAGTTGGGCCGCAAGATGGTAGCGGGAAAAGCAGATCATGACTGACGATCAGGTCAATCTCGTGGTTCGGCACCTTTGCGAGCAGTTGCACTTGACGCTCCGATTGAAGGGCAGCGAGGCACATCCACCAAACGCCAAGGATATTGGTTTCGATCCTGCCTCTGTAAGAACTGTGTTGCTGACGTTCGGCGGGCTTCACAATCCACCACGAGGCAATCGGGGCGAGCGAAGAGCCGCCGTGGTCCTAATGAAAAGCCCAGGACAGAGGTCCCGTGCCAAGGTCCGGGTCGTACGCACCGGTCCACCTTTGAGCCGGTGACTTCCGGTCTACTCGCGTGAACGGAATTTGGCAGACCAACGCGACTGGTCGGGCTCGTGCCAATAGACGTCTTTTGCGTCTACTCAATTATTTGAGTCAGCTTGTGCGAGTAGTGTCGTCGGAACTACGAGCTTGAGCGCTTTTGCAGTTCTAACGTTGATCCATAACTCGACCCGCGTCGGCTGTTCGACGGGCAAGTCGCTGGCTCGTGCACCCTCAAGGATTCCTTTGACGTGGTAAGCTGATCGAATAAAATGACGCCGTCTCGACGCACCGTAAGCGAGTAGACCACCTTCCCCGACGAAATCCGGCGATGTTGCGAAGCTCGGAATGCGGTGCATCAACGCCAACGCGGCGATGCGGCTTCGATACGCGAAACGAGGACGACTTCGCGACTCCATCGACCATCGGCCCCGGACCCGGACCCGGCGAGCGCAAGAGCGCACCCGCGTTAGCATTACTTGGGCCGCTTAACGATACCAGATCGCTTCGCAGATGGCCTCCGGGTGACGATCGTTTCAATACCTTGCAGCGTCCGCGCGAATTCGGACCGCAGGTGCTGCGCGTGTGCTGCATCCTTCGGCTCAGATAAAAATGCAATCTTCACGAAGAAGCGGTTCAATCGCGATGTGACGAGAAGATTGTCAGAGTGTTGCGAGCGTAAGTTCGTGATCTGTCGTCGCATCTCAACGAGATCGAACCGGTCATCGTCGGGCTTATTCGCCAAATGAAGCTCATACCGTTGCGGTAGATAAACGAAGCCGCCGCGCCGAGTATCTTGGCGCGACGACCTCGCCATGGTGAACCCGGACGGGGCAATGTCCGGTGCAGAGAGGTTAGCGCTCCGCAGCTCGGGTGCAATCGAAGACGCGGATTAAGCTTGATGTCGTCGCGGAAGGTTAAATCTGGAACAAGCGCTACTGTGGTCTGCAGCACGCCCGCGCGTCCAGTTAAGCGCTCCTTCTCCAGCGACGTCCCGGCCACGCGATCAAGGTCGGAGCCTAGCGCTTTGGCGCGGGTTACGTCGCGCTCAATCGATCGCTCGGACTTGCCAGATTTTGCCGCCGTGTCCTTAGCGAAACTGTCCATAAGGCCGTCAAGCCGCCTTTCGCTTGGAGATCAGCTTCGCCCGTTGCGCCGACGTCAGGTCGCGGCGGATCAGGTTTTCGTCGATTTCCATATCCAACCAAATTCAACTTCACGAAGCACTCGCCCGGCGAGCGTGGCGACCCCGCGAATTGCCGCTATCGAATGCCGCTAGCGCCGCTATTTGTTGATGTAAGTGACTGAAAAACACTTGCTGGCGCTCCCTAGGGGAATCGATCCCCTGTTTCAGCCTTGAGAGGGCTGAGCAGCAAGAGTGAGTTCGCCGCCGGAGTTGTGGCTAGGATCAAGAGCCGAGCCCCTGGTTCAGGCGGAGTTCCATCCATCAAGGACTAGGTGGTTGGCTCGAGCTTTTGTCAGAATTCGCGGCCTAGTTCACGAGTCGCGACCCGCTAGGCTGCCTTTGACGAGACTTCGACCTACGACATTTAGCGGGCAACGCGAACTCAGAACTCAATATCGAGCGCGCTTCCCCTATCGACTCACGAGTTTTGGCTTTTGGTGAAAATCGACTCATGATTCTTGGGTTTCTCGACTCGCGAATTTTTGGCAGGCCACGATAAATCAATGGGTTAAGCGACTCGCTTTTGATTGGTCCCGACACGCTTCGCGAGCTTCGGCTAGGCAAACCGGTGCCGCAAATGGCAAGCGAAGCGGCGAAGGCTGCCGCGCCGAAGCCCGACGGGCGAAGGCGGGCTGCGAAATCAATGATTTGGGCCTTGACCGAATTTTCCGGTGGACCGGCTGATTTTGTTGGAGCCAGACATGATCAAGATCGCGACACTCCCCGTTGCGACACGCGATGCCCGCGAGCGCATCCAGCGGCGGATGTGTGGCGCCGTTCCTGCCTCTCTCATTCCTGCCTCTCTCATTCCGGGACTGAACATGCGCAAGCTTCTGGCGATTTTGGTGATCTCGTGCTGGGCCACTTCGGCTTACGCACAAACGGCCGACCTCATTGTCACGAACGCAAAGATCGTGACGCTGGATCCTGCATCGACGATCGCGCAGGCGCTCGCCGTCCGCGACGGCAAGATCGTTGCAGTTGGCGGCAACGATGCCATGGAAGGCCTGATCGGGCCCGCGACGCGCCGCGTCGACGCCGGCGGACGCACGATCATTCCGGGATTGATCGATTCCCATATTCACGCCGTGCGCGCCGGCCTCACCTACGCCACCGAGGTCAACTGGATCGGCGCAAAGACCATTGGCGAAGCCATGGAACGCTTGCGCCAGGCGGCCAAAGCGCGCCCGGCGTCCTGGATCATCGTGGCCGGTGGCTGGAGCGACTTGCAATTTGCGGAGAAGCGGCGGCCGACGCTCGCCGAGGTGATGTCGGCCGTTCCCGACAATCCGGCCTACATCCAGCTGTTCTATTCGGCGCTGCTGATGACGCCGAAGGCGCAGCAAGCCCTCGGGATCTCCGCGGATCAGTTGCCGGCCGGGATCACGGCCGAGCGTGCCACATCGGGCGAAACCACGGGCTGGTTCAACGGCTCCATCGTCAGTATCTCCGCGCTGTTCGATCGCCTGCCGAGGCCCAATTTCGAGGACAATGTCGCCGGGACCCGGCAGTTCTTCACGGAGCTCAATCGTCTCGGAATTACCGGGATCGTGGATCCCGGCGGTTTCAGCATTTATCCCAGCCACTACGCCGCCTTGCAAAAGCTCTGGCGTGAAAAATCACTTTCGGTGCGTGTCTCCTACAGCCTGTTCGCCCAGAATGTCGGCGCCGAATTCGAGGAGTACAAGAACCTCACGCCGTTCCTGCCGATGGGATTCGGCGACGACATGCTGCGATTCAACGGAATCGGCGAGCGGATCACCGGCGCCATGTACAACAACAACGCGCCCGACGCGGCGGCGAAGGACAAGTTCCTCGAGATCATTCGCTGGGCGGCAAAACAAGGGCTGACGGTCACCATCCATTGGCAGGAAGACAAATCCGTCCATCACCTCCTCGACCTCTATGAAGAGGTCAACAAGGAGACGCCGATCGCGCCGCTGCGCTGGTCCATCGCCCATCTCGACAACACCTCGCCCGAAACGCTGGCGCGGATGAAGGCCCTTGGTGTGGGCTGGACCATGCAGGACGCCATGTACCTCGGAGGCGACCGTATCGTGGCGCAGGCGGGCGAAGCCGCGCGCAGCATGCCGCCCATCGTCACGGCGTTGCGGACGGGCGTCCATGTCGGGGCCGGCACGGATGCGCATCGGGTCGCATCCTACAATCCGTTCGTGGCGCTGCAATGGATGCTCGACGGCAAGACCGTCGGCGGACTATCGACGCGCGGCCCGGACGAAACACCCAGCCGCGAAGAGGCCTTGCGCCTCTACACCGTGGGAAGCGCCTGGTTCTGCTTCGACGAGACGCGGCGCGGCACGCTCGAAAACGGCAAGCTCGCCGACTTCGCGGTTCTCGATCGGGACTTCATGTCCGTCCCCGTCGAGCAAATTGGCGCCACGGCGTCTCTGCTGACGGTCGTGGGTGGCAAGGTCGTCTACGCAGCGGATGTATTCGCAAACGCAAAATAAGAGCTGGAGGCCCGCCGTGCCGCTCTCGCGAAATCTCGGCCTGTTGTCCAATGCAGCGATATTTGCTCTCGTCTCACACCATGCAGCTCGGGCCGACATACGTTCCAGCCAGTTCCTGGGCGGCGGTCCCTTGGTGGCTGCCCGGCAGCCGCGCTCATTCAACCACCTCGTCGGCGCGTAACAGGAATGACTCCGGTACTTTCAGACCGAGTGCCCTGGCGGTCTTCAGATTGATGACGAGGTCGAACTTGGTCGGCTGTTGGACTGGCAAGTCGGCGGGCTTCGCCCCACGCAAAATCCTGTCGACAAAGGTCGCAGCAAGCCGCCATAGGTGGGTTGCGTCCACGCCGTAGGACATCAGCCCGCCCGCATCGACGAACTCTCGGTATTCAAACATCGTTGGAATTCGCGCGGTCAGCGCTCGGGTCGCAATGGCGAAGGTGAGTGGGACGCCGACGGCATAGAGTGCGTCCGCACGGTCCCTGAGGGCCTCGAAAGCCGATGCAACGTCCTCTGCGCGCCGGATTTCCAATATCGTCGCCTCGAGGCCGAGCGCGGATGCCGCCGCCTGCACCTCATCCATCCTGTTTTTGAAACCGGGGCTATTGGCATTGACCATAACGGACAAGCGGCGGAAACCTGGGACAACCTCGCGCAACAGCTCGAGGCGCTTGCCGGCAAGACTGATGGGGTTGAGCGCCAGGCCGGTCGCATTGCCGTCCGGTCGGGCCAAACTTGCGACGAGGTCGCTGCCAACAGGGTCGCCAGAAATGGAGACAATTGGGATGAGCGATGTCGCGCGTTTTACCGCGAGAGTCGGAGATCCCCCCACCGTGACGATGACATTCACCTTGAGCCGGACGAACTCGGTCGCAATTTCCTTGGAGCGTTCGGTATGTCCCTCCGCAGAGCGATACTCGATCGCAACGGTCCGCCCCGCGATCCAACCGAGTTCGCGCAACTGATCCTCGAAATCTTGGGCCGACCAGGCCGGGCCCAAGAATCCGATGATGGGTAGCTTTTTCGTCTGCTCCGCCCGCGCCGGGCTCGGGCCCATAACCGCGGCAACGCCGACGAGCGTGATGAACTCGCGCCGCCTCATTGAATTACTCGTTTGAAGCGCCCGACTGAGGCATACAGCCTAGCATTTTTCAACCGGGAGCCGAGCGAGAAAAGGGCTGGCAGCCCGCCCTAACCGTGCGACGCAATGTCCGCAACGGGTCTTGGGTGTGTGCAAACGGATAGGTCGGCACGCGGCCGTGGTCGCCAATCGTTGCAGGCGGCCGATGTCTCGCGTCGGAGCGTCCAATGACTGGCCAAAGTGGGTATCGCGACGCGATATTGCGCTTTTGGAGGCACTTTCCGG